>CAITUF010000216.1 GCA_903895475.1 uncultured Opitutia bacterium
AATTCATAATCAGCCATAAAAGCCTAGGGCTAGGCTTTGGGGTGCCCGAAAAAGGGCGTTCTCCGACTAAATTTGCCAGTCGGCGCCGGAGGCCGAGGCGGGCGCTGGCAGGCCCGGATGCGGGGCCGTCACTATACGCAAGACGGCCTCACCGCCACCGGCCAAGGCCCGGGCGCGGCGGACTGCCATGGCGAGCGCTGCCGTGGGATTGGTATCGTCCCACGGGATGACGTTCTCGGTGCCGACCGCGTCGACGAGGCCAGCGTTTACGAAGATCCGCATCGTGTCGGGCTTGGCCTCGCAGAGGATTAAGTGACGACCATCGGATTTCAACGCCTCGGCGAGGTCGCGTAGCAGCAGCACGCCATTGGCGTCTAAGTGATGGGCTTCGCGGAACTTAAGCACCAGCACCTTTAGGTTCGGGTCAGCCGAGGCCCGGCGGAGGTGTTCGTGGAAAGCTTGGGTCGCGCCGAAGTGGAGGCTACCTTCCACATGCAGGATGGAGATCCCCGTCGACGCTTGGCCCTTGGGTCGCTCGCGCAGCTCACCCGTTTCGGAGAAGTCGTATTCCACGACCGCGGGTTCGGAAGTCTTGCGCAGGTAGAACGCGATCGCCACGGCGGTGCCGAAGAAGATGGCGACGTCGAGCGGGGCCAGGAGCGCCGTGAAGAAGGTGGCGAGGAAAACCGTGCGGTCTTGTGCGCTCGACTTAAGGATGAGTTTTATCGCCGAAAGATTGGCTAGCTCGACCTCAGCGAGGATGACCAAGATACCGAGCGTCGCGAGCGGGACGAGCGCGACCCAATGGCTCACGAGGAAAGCCGCCGCGAGGATGAAGAGCCCGGCGAACAAGGACGCGAAAGCCGTCCGTGCGCCGCTGGCGACGTTGAGGGCGGAGCGACTGATGGAGCCGGAGGCCGCCATGCCGCCCGTGAAGGCGCAGGCTAGGTTGGCCATGCCCAGGCCGAAGACCTCTTGGTGCAGGTCTGAGGGCCGGCCAGTCTTGAGGGCGGAGGCGCGCGCATTGGCCGTGCCTTCGATGATGACCAGCACCGCGAGAGCCAAGGCCGGTGAGAAGAGCGTCGCCAACATGCGGGCGGAGAAGTCAGGTAGGTGCAGACTTGTGGCGGCGCGGGCGGCATCGCCAACCGATTTCACCACTTGGCCCTGCGAGCCTTGATTCATAGCTACTGACTGGGCGAGTGCCGCCCCGAGTGTCGCCACGGTAATGGCAACGAGGATGGCCTTACCGACGCCATAGGGCTTGCGCATGAGCCCGTAGGTGATGCCGGTGATGATGGCTAACCCCATGTCCGGGTTAATCAGGCGATTACCGAGTTTGACGGCTGACCAGAGGACTTCGGGGAGGCTTTCGTCACCATGTTCGCCGGGCATGCCGATGGTGAATGGTAGCTGCAACGCAATGACGCGGAGGGCGGCGGCCGCAATGTAGGCGGAGATTACCGTGCGCGGGACGAAGTCGGCGAAGCTGCTGAGGCGGAGCCACGAAGCCAGCAGGAGGAAGACCCCGGCCATCAGTACTAACGTCGGCAATGCCACTGCGCGTTGGTCGGGCGAGACGACGCCGAGCGTGGCGAAGGCACCGAGTAGTAAGGCGGCGGAAGCATTCGTTGGGCCCGCGGAGAGGTTGGCGGAGCCCGTGAAGATCGGCGCGATCAGGGCGGCGACTCCACAGCCAATGAGGCCGCACCAGACGGGTAGGCCGGCCTTCATGGCGAAGGCCATGGACATTGGGAAGGCGAGTAGCGCGACGTTCAGACCGGCGATGAGGTCGGCCTTAAAGGCCGGTCCATCCATCTGGGGCACTGCGGCGCGAATCGGAAGTAACTGCGGACGGGGCAGGGCCGCGAGCGTTCGCCAGCCTTGGACGAGTAGGGAAAGGAAATTTTGGAGGCCCCGGAGCACGGCCCAGTTGTTGTCAACTAGGCTTGGGCTTCAACCGATTTCGGCGAACTTCAGTCGAACGCTTCGGGGTCGAGCTGGTGTATGAGCGATTGTTGCAGGAGCCCAAAGCAGGAGTAGCAGGCCAAGGCATGGCGCTTCTCGGTCGGCAGGGACTCGTCGTCCAGCAGCTCGGAGCTTTCGAGCGCCGCGTCGGGGACGTCGGCGAAGACCAGTTCACGCAAGGCAATACGGACGGCGGATAAGGCGCGGAGGAAGGCAAATGCTTGCCCATCGTTCTTAAGCACGATGACCGCCGGTTCCCCTTTGGCGTTAGCGAAGGCGGTGGCGAGGAGGCGGGCCTCTTCGGCCGCCTGGGAGCTGAGCGTTTCCGTCCAGAAGGAGGCGATCTCGGCGTCGTTGCCTGGAATCTTCGCGCGGTTCACCGAAACGCGGGCGGCTGCCGGCGCGATCAGGCGGAGTAGGTCGGTCAGCACATTACGTGCTTCCGCTGTCATCGTGAGGCGGAGCTCAGCCATCTTTTTCGAGTAAGGCGTTCAGGTGCCATTGTTGGAGCTCGAGGGCGAGCATCTCGGCCCGTTCACGTTCACCCGTCCAGACGGTGGCGCGGCCCTCTTCGTGCACCTGCAGCATGTATTTACGGGCTAGGGCACGCTGGATGCGGAGAACATTCATGAAAACCATCACTACGTAGCCGGTGAGGTTGATGGGGTCGTTGAGTACGACCACGTTCCACTTGGACGCTAGGGCGGGGACCGTCTCAGTCTTGATCTCCGGCTTGATCTTGGGTTTGCCCATGGGGAGTCAGCTTCACGTCAGAACTTAGGGACAGGAGCAGACTTCGCAAGCCACCGATGAGTCTTTGGCAAGTTTCTGCGGCAGGGGGTAGGCCCGGCGTACGTTCGAGTTGGGCGGCGACCCGGGAGAGCTCGATGCATCCCATGAGGGCCAGCATGCCTTTGACCCCGTGGGCTTGGCGCATGACCGTTTCGGGGTCTCCCTGATTGAGGGCAGCCTCCAGGTCAGCGACCATTTGGGGGCCATGGCGGAGGAAGGAGCGGGCTGCGCAACGAAGGTCTTCAGCCTCTTCTTCATCGAGTTCGCCCAAGGCCGCTTGGAATTCGTTGGTGTTCGTGGGGTCCGCGGATTCACCGACCAGTTGGTCGATCTTGGTAATTAAGTCAGCGCCACGCATCGGCTTGGACAGGTAGCCATCGAACCCGGCTTGTTCACAGCGGACGCGGTCGCTCTCTTGGGTCATGGCGGTGAGTGCGAGGATGATGGTGCGTCGGCGGCCCGTTTGGAACTCGGCGGAACGGATGCCCTCCGCGACCCCGATGCCGTCGACTAGGGGCATTTGAATATCGAGCACGGCCACATCAAATTCCTTGATGCCCCAGAGTTCCAGGGCCGCGGCACCATCGACGGTCGCGCTCACCTCATGGCCGGCCCGCTTGAGGCGGGAGACCGTCACCTCACGATTCACTTCATTATCCTCAGCGACGAGAATCCGTAGGTGGCGGCGGGGAGTCGCTGCTAGCGGCGTCGCTGGTTGTTCTTCCGGGCCGGGTTGGTGGTGCCCGAGTTCGGACCAGAGCGAAGTGAGCGTTAGTGGTTTGTGCAGCTGCTTAAAGCCACGGAGCTCGAGGTCAGGGGAGGTCAGGAGGATAACCAATTCCCGTGGGATGGCCGGCAGCTTTGGGTTAATGTCATCGGGGAGGTCCAGTAAGGCCCGGGTAAAAGGCTCGCCGCTGGCGGCGGCGGCCTGCCAAGCGTTTTCAGCCTCTTCATTGGTCGCCACGCTGAGGCCAGTGCCTTCCCGATGGCGGATGCATTGTAAGAGCCATTGGCGCATCGCTGGGCTCCCTCCGGCGATCAGCACGCGTTCATCGCGCAGGGAGGGTAAGGCTCGGGCTCTTTCCGCCGGGTCGACGGCGAACATGAGCGCGGCCGTGAAGCGGCTGCCCTTGTTTGGTTCGCTCTGCACCTTGACGTAACCATCCATCGCTTGGGCGAGGTTTCGGACGATTGTCAGGCCCAAGCCCGTGCCACCGAAGCGCCGCGTGGTCGAGGCGTCCGCTTGGGTGAAAGGGTCGAAGATGCTTTCCAGTCGATTAATCGGAATGCCGATGCCGGTATCATCGACGATGATACGGGTGCGGAGCCCTTCGCTCCGCGGCTCGAATTCAAGGTGGCAGTGGACGTGGCCGGTTTCAGTGAACTTGACCGCGTTGCCGATGAGGTTGGATAGGATGCGGCGAAATTTGACTGGGTCGCCCAGCACGCTGTGGGGCGCATCGGGCGCAGTCAGGGCGGCGAACTCAATGCCCTTGCGGCGGGCCTGCTGATGGAACTGGGCCATCGTTTCTTCGAGCGCCCGGATGGGGTTGAAGGGAATCTGCTCGATGGTGATGTGTCCGCGATCGAGGCGGGCGAAGTCGAGGACGTCCTTGATCATCTCTTCCAGGTCCACGGCGCACCGCTGGATTTTTTGGAACGTTTCTTCGGTGGCGTGGGCCGGCGATTCTAGGGCGGTTTCACAAAGCCCTTGGATGGCGTTGATGGGGTTGCGAATCTCGTGGGTGATGTTCGCGACGAATTGCGATTTAGCGGCACCGAGTTCTTCGGCTTTTTCGAGCGCAATCCGGAGCCGGTTCTGTTCCTTGGTCGAGTCCGTGATATTACTGGCGAAGGTCAGCAGGCCGGCGGGCAAGCCGTTACCACCCTTGATGCGTTCGTGGACGACACTGATGTGGCGCGTCGTGCCTTGGAGGTTGCTGAAGTCCATGCCTTGATGGCGGACGCTTTGGCCGTGCTGGATGACTTCGGCGTCGAGGGCCTTGAAGCGGGCGGCCGTTTCGGGAGCGAGGATGTCTTCGAGGGTGAGGTCCACGGCGGCGCCGCGGTGCGGCAGGGCAATGAATTCATCGAGGTTTCGGCTCGTGTGGAGAATGCGGCCGCTGAGGTCGCGCAGGATGATGAAGTCCGGCGAGTTATCGATGAGCGTCCGGGCTAGGCTCATTTCCGAGCGCGGGGTCAGCAGGGCGGCGCCGTTGACTTGGGCGTCGTCGGAGAAAATCAGCCAGACTTGGTCCGCGTGCTTGGGGTCGGGCTGGAGGATGACGCGGACCGATTTAATTTCCCGGATGCGTTGGGGGTCGCGGGTCTCGAGGATACCGCTCCAGGCGGACCAGCGGGCGGCGGAGAAGAGCAGGGTGGAGGCGGCCCGCCCGTCGTCGAGTTCGAGGAAGAGGTGGTCGACGTGCGTACCCGCTTTGACGCGGCGGCCCAGTGCCCGGGTGACGAGTTCATTGGCGTACAGCACTAACCCTTGGCGGTTACAGACCAAGAAGGGCCAAGGAAGGAGGTCCGGCAGCGTCGAAAGATCCGCCATACGTGTTTAACTAAGATGCCCTGAGGGTTATTGGATACAACAATCGTTATGAGGAAGAATCCCTAGTGTCAGGGCGGAGCTCGCGTTTCGGGGCCATGGTCGGGGTGGATTCTATTGGAATTCCCGATACCAGGGCGTATATCCGTGGAATGTCGTTCGAACACCACCGTCAGCCTTTAGCCAGTCGGGATCATTTTGCCCGTCGTTTGCTGAAGTTCGCTGGTTACTCCGCGGCTTTCTTGGCGGTCTCGCTGCTAGTCGGCATGGGTGGCTACCACTGGATTGGTGGCTTGGGCTGGGTCGACGCCTTGTTGGAAGCCAGCATGATTCTCACGGGCATGGGGCCCGTTTCGCCGATGCCGAGCGATGTGGCCAAGATTTTCGCCTCAGCCTATGCGGTCTTCAGTGGCGTGGCTTTCCTGACGACCTTTTCGATCCTCATCGCCCCGATCTTGCATCGTATCCTACACCGCTTGCACCTGAACGAACGCTGCGAGTAGGCCTTCTCGCACCCGCCTCGGAGAGAGGACGGGCGGAGAAAAGGGTGCTCAGGAAGGGACTTGAACCCTTACGCTTTATGGGCACTAGAACCTGAATCTAGCGTGTCTGCCATTCCACCACCTGAGCGACTAACAAGAGGTCGAGCAAAGGGCTTGCTCTGCGGGTGTCAAGGTCAGGGCTTCCGCAGTGACTTGAGCATGTAGGCGCAATCAAGGTCTTGGCCGAACTTATGGCCGACGCCTTTAAGGAGGCCGGCATGCGTGAACCCGCAGGCTTCGTGTAGTTTTAAACTGGCGGCCTGTTCGCCAGAGATGCGGGCGATGACCGATTTATGCCCCAGAGCCTCGGCCCGAGTGAGGAGTTCGCGTAGGACGCGCTTCCCGAGGCCCTTGCCGTGGTATTCGTGATGGATGAAGATCGAATCCTCGACCGTCGCCGACCAGCCTTGGCGGCTGTTATAAGTGGAGAGTGAGCCCCAACCCACGACCTTGCCTTCGACCTCGACGACCAGAACGGGGTGGACCCGCGAACGCCCTTTGAGCCAATGAATACGGCCCTCTTCGGTCTCTTCGGTCAGGTGCCAGGTACAGGTACTGGTCCGGACATAGTGATTATAGACCGAATTAATGGCCTGGGCGTCGGCCTCTTCGGCCAAGCGGATGCGAGCTTCCATGGCCGTCAATCCTGTCGATTTTAAGCTAATGCGTCCAGCCAAGGAAATCCCGTTGACAGCCGTGTGCGGGCGGGCTTTGTTGGCCGACCTGCCGTATTCCTCGGCCCAAGACCATGAAAGTCTCCTCCTCCCTCAAGTCGCTCAAGAAGCGCCATCCTAATTGCCAGGTCGTCCGTCGCAAAGGTCGCATTTATGTGATCAACAAGACGCACCCTCGCTACAAAGCCCGCCAAGGTTAACCCCTAGCAAACCCCTGATTTATATGAAGAAGGAAGGTCATCCTGAATACAACCCTGTGGTCTTTGTGGACGTCTCCACGAACCGCGAGTTCACTACCCGTTCGACTCTCAAGTCGAAGGAAACCAAGGTCATTGATGGCGTGGAGCACTTTGTGATCCGCCGCGAAGTGACCATGGATTCCCACCCGGCCTACACCGGCGAGAAGCGCTTCGTCGACTCCGCTGGCCGCGTCGAGAAGTTCAACTCGAAGTTCCGCCGCAAGTAAGTCGCCCTACGGCGACCGTCTCAAAGCCCGCCCGGTTCGCCTGGCGGGTTTTTTGTTGGCCAGCTCCGGGGCACCTCATCCTCTCTATAGGGGTAGGGAGCTGGGGTGGGCTAGGTTTCAAAGGCCGAGGCTGGGGGTGGCGCTTTAAAGGCGCTCGGCCGGGTAGGGCTGCACCGGCTAGCCCCTCATTCTATTGCCTAAAATAGGTCGGAGCCGTCCTCGACCGGCTGGAAGGTAGTTTCGTAAAGGCATCACCATCATGGATCCCCAGTCTTATTCACAGGGGGTGTGAATGAACTGTGCATAATAAGGGGGTTTTTAGCCCCTGATTGGAAATCGACAATTTGTGCTTGATTTTGTTTCATGCCTGTAGCAATAGTGTCTCCGCTATGAAGCATATCCTACCTATCATCACCATCACGACCCTCGCTGCTGCTGCCTCGGCTCAAACCGCTGCTGCCTCGTCCGGTCTCTCCTACAACCGCGTTGGCGTAAGCTACAACACGGACAGCAAGGGCTTCTCCGTCTCGGCTTCGGCCCTGATCGGTAGCTCGAACTTCCTCGTTGAAGCTGACACCACCATCGGTGGTTCCACCTCCGGCAACGGCGTTGACTCGGTGTCCCTCGGCTACGTTTTCAAGAACGTTGCTCTCGGCGCTGACGCTACCGTCTCCGTTGGCTCCAACGAAGCCTACGGCCTGAACGTCCGTAAGGACCTCGGCAATAACATCGAGCTCGCCGTTGGTTACTCCCGCGAGGCTGGTGTCAATGTCTGGGGCGCTGAGTTGGCCTACAACGTGAGCAAGCAGATCCAGGTCGCCGTCGGTTACTCCGACGCCTCCGGTTCCGCTTCCACGACCGACATCGCTGTTCGCTACAACTTCTAATCTTAGGATTAGAGGTTAAACCTAAGGGCCCCGGAAACGGGGCCCTTTTTGTTTATTTTTGATCTCGGCTAGGCCCTTACGGGGCGCCTTTGGGGGTGGGCGCTCGATAACCCCGCGGGCTGGGGTGATTGGCGGCAGGCGGCGGAGGGGGTAGGCATAGCCGCAGACCCAGTTCCCCAGACTTTAAACAGATTTCCTGGCTCTCTTGCCGGCGGGATCCGGATAGGTAAGCGGGTTAAATGGTGTAAAACATCCAAATCTGACATTTAAATATTGAAAAATACAAAACTGACCTATTTATATGCCTTGATGAAGAACACTATCGCTGCCCTCGCCCTCACGACCCTCGCTGCCGCTGCCTCTGCCCAGACCGCTGCTGCTCCCGCTGGTCTCTCCTACAACCGCATCGGTTTCACGCGCACTTCGCAGAAGGGCCTGACCAACCAGAATGTCCTCAGCGTCTCTTCGCTGCTCGGTTCCTCTAACTTCCTCGCTTTCGCTGAAAACCGCACGGACCACGGTACCGCTCTCGGTCTCGGTTATGTTTTCAAGAATGTCGCCGTCGGTATCGATGCCGCCGTCACGGTCTCTGCCGATAACGAATGGCAGAGCAATTCGTCGATCTACAGCCTCGGCCTGCGTCGTTCGCTCTCCGAAGTTTTTGCGGGTCTCGAAGTGGCCATCGGCTACTCCACCCAGTCGACCGCCCTCTCCGCTGGTACCAACCGCGTGCTCTCTTACGAGTTGTCCTACAACATCAACAAGCAGTACACGGTCGCTTACGGCATCCAGGATATCCGCAAGGGTCTCCTCAATGGTTCTGCCGAGAAGATCCAGAACGTGTCGGTCCGTTATAACTTCTAATTTAGGTTTAGTGCTCACAGCTAAGGGCCCCAGGGATGGGGCCCTTTTTATGGGCTACTTGCACGAAAGCGGCCGTTTTTATTCACTAAAAGCGGCCTTTTTGCGTACCAGCATAAGGACCGGTGCTGAGGCTAGCAGCGCCCGCCGCCTATGCCGTCGCCCGAAGTGGAGGCCATCGTCCAAGGGATATCAATTAGGGGTCGGCCAGGGTAGCCTATTCCTGACCACGAGCCTTAAAGGCCTTCGCGGTCGGAGAGGCGGCGATCCGGTACTTTCGCGCCTTTGGAGCGGAAGAACTCGCGGAGGACCTCGGCGCGGGCATCCGCCATGCGGTTCTTGCGGACGTCTTCCGGCGTTAGGAGCTTCTGCCGCTCAGTCATCATGCGGCGGAGCTGCATCAAGGCAGACTGCTGCAGTTGGCGGACGCGTTCGCGGGTGAGTTTAAACATTTCACCGACTTCCTCGAGCGTCAGGGGGCTTTCGCCATTCAAGCCAAAGCGCAGCGTGATGACTTCCGCCTCGCGCGGCTCGAGGTGGGCGAGCATCTCGGCGATTTCCGTGAGGTCGGACTTGCCGCGGAGGTTTTCGAACGGCGAACGGGCCGATTCATCCTTCACCAAGTCACCGAGCGTCGCATCACCGTCTTCGCCGACCGGTTGATCGAGGGAGGCGGCCCGGTTGGCGACCGACTTCATATGCACGACCTTAGATAGCGGGATGTCCATCGCCTGCGCGATTTCATCGTTGGTGGGTTCGCGTTCCAATTCCTTGGTGAGTAGGTTGGATATTCGACGCATCTGGGCGATGCGGTCGACCATGTGCACGGGGAGGCGGATGGTTTTTCCGTCTGAAGCTAGCGCCCGCTTGATGGCCTGCTTAATCCACCACGCCGCGTAGGTACTGAGTTTGCCGCCTTTGTCGGGGTCGAATCGTTCCACGGCCTTGATGAGCCCGAAGTTACCTTCGCTGATCAGGTCCATCAATGGCAGGCCGAAGTTATCGTAGTCCTTGGCGATGCGGACCACCAAGCGAAGGTTCGCCTGGATCATATGCTGGCGGGCGGCTTCGTCGCCTTTGAGAACCCGGCGGGCGAGTGCGGTTTCTTGTTCTAGCGTGAGCAGGGGGGTCTTACCGATTTGGTCGAGATAACTCCGAATCGGCGAGCGTTCATCCGGGGAGAGTTTTTCCCAGGCCTCGCCGGGCTCGGTCGGGTCGAGATTCACCGGGGCCGACGGCGGCGGTGGCGTCGCCACGACAGGCAATGGCTTGAGCCCCTTGTCCTTCTTCGTGGGCTTGGCTTTGGCCACGGAGGTTAGGACTTCAGGCCAGCGGCCAGCCCGAGGGCGCGGAGTACGCCTTTGGACTTATTGACCGTTTCTTCGTATTCGGCCGAGGGGACCGAATCCGCGACGACGCCGGCGCCGGCTTGCATGCTGGCGACGCCGTTACGTAAGGAGGCCGTGCGGATGACGATGCACGAGTCGTGGCCACCATCGAAGCCGAAGTAACCCACCGCACCGCCGTAAACGCCGCGGCGCTCGCCTTCGAGTTCCGAGATGATCTGCATCGCACGGACCTTCGGAGCACCGGAGAGCGTGCCCGCGGGGAAGGTCGCGCGGAAGAGGTCGAACGCATCATGCTTCGGGGAGAGGTCGCCTTCGACCTGCGAGACGATGTGCATCACGTGCGAATAGCGCTCGATAATGGCATAGGACGGGACCGTTACGGTGCCAGGCACGCAGACGCGGCCAAGGTCGTTGCGGGCCAGGTCGACCAACATGAGGTGCTCGGCGCGTTCCTTGGGGTCGGCCAAGAGGTCGGCTTCCAATTTGCGGTCAGCGGCTTCGTCAATCCCGCGCGGGCGGGTACCAGCGATGGGCCGGATCTCGCAGCGTCGGCCCGTGAGACGGACATTCACTTCTGGCGAGGCGCCTACGACGTCGAAGCCCAGGCCCGTCTCGATGACGAACATATAGGGCGACGGGTTGACGTGGCGGAGGACGCGATAGAGGGCGAGGGGCTCGCCCTTGAAGGGGATATCGGTGCGGCGCGAGAGCACGACCTGGACGCAATCGCCGGCGCGGACGTATTCCTGGGCGCGGCGGACGGCGGCTTCGAAGCCGGGCTGGCTGACGTTCGACTGGCCGACTGCGAAGCCAGCAGCATCGGGCAACTCGGCGGCTTGGGCGGCACGGGGACCCGTGACGATGGCCTTGAGGGCTTCGAGGTCCTGCTTGGCGGCGAGCCAGATGGCATCGGCCTGTTCAGGCGACGTGATGCGGGTATTGACGATGAGACGCAGGGTCTGGCGGGCGTTGTCGAAGGCGACGACCCGGTCGACGAGCATGAAGTGGGTCAACGGCGTGCCCGCGGGGTCTTTGGCTGGACGAGGGACCGTGGGCTCGGTGCGGTGGACGTATTCGTAGCCGACCATACCGACCATTCCGCCGACGAAAGGGGGCAGGCCGGGGACTTGGGCGACGCGGAGGCCGGCGACTTCCTTTTTGACGAGTTCGAGCGGGTCGGCCGGGGTGGGGAAGGATTCCTTGCGGCCATCGCGGTAGACTTTCTCGGTGCGGTCTTCCCACGAGGTGATCGTGAGGGCTGGGCCAGCACCACAGAAGCTATAGCGGCCGATATGTTCACCGCCAGTGACGGATTCAAACAGGAAACTGGCACCTTGGCTGCGCAAGCGGGCGTAGACCGAGACTGGCGTCTCCAAGTCGGCCATCAGGTCTAGGCAGACGGGCACGATGTCACTGGTGCGGGCGAACTCGCGGAAGGCGGCTTGGTCTGGCACTAGGCTCACGGGCTGAAACTAGAGGGATTCCTTGGAGGGAGGAAACTTAATAACCAAGCCCAAGGCCAAAACTCGGCTCAGAAGGGCGTCTATCCTTTCGAATTAGCCTGCCAGCGACCCCAGAGTGAGAGCGGGAGTAAGCGACCGTTACCTTCCTGTTTCAAAGCGAGTTCACCGATGTCGATTTTGCCACCGAGGCCGCTGGTACATTCCTCCAGCAGGTTGTGACAGAGAATCGATGACGCATCGATGGTGTAGACCGTTAAGATCATAAACTGCGCCTGCGGGGAAAGGAGTTCGCGACAGGAGCGGAGGAGGGGAGCGAGGTCTTGTTCGACCTTCCAGAATTCGCCCGTCGGGCCGCGACCGAAAGCCGGTGGGTCCATGAGGACGGCCTCGTACTGGTTACCGCGCTTGATCTCGCGCTTCACGAACGTCGGGGCGTCTTCGATAATCCAGCGGATTGGCTCCTCGGTCAGGCCAGAGGCCTCTTGGTTACGGCGACCCCAGGCGACCGCGGGCTTGGAGGCATCAACGTGCGTCACGTGCCAGCCGGCTTGGGCGGCGATCAGCGAAGCCGCCCCGGTGTAGCCGAAAAGGTTGAGCAAGCGGGGTCGATTCGCGCCAGTGGCCTTTTGCTCGGCCAGCCACTTCCAGTGGGGCGACTGTTCGGCGAAGACGCCAAATTGCTTGGAATTATCCATGAAGCGCAGCTGCAACTTCAGTTTACCCAACTTCGTTTCCCAGTCGCGGGGGCAATTGCCGTTGAGCTTCCAGCGGCCTTCGCGCCCGCCTTCTTCGTGCACCGCGACGGCTTTAGCCCATTCGGTCCGCGGCAAGCTTTGGCGCCACCAGGCTTTGGGTTCGCTGCGGACCATGCGGACGCCACCGATTTCCTCGAGCTTGAGGCTGTCGCCGGTGTCCAGAAGGCGGTGGCCTTCCCAATCGCTGACTAGAACTTGGATGTTCACCTCGGCAATGTGAGCCTTGTTTCGCTCGGAGTGAAGCCCGCTTTTGCTCGCCATGGATTTCTTCGGCCGCATCAAGGACGCCATGAACCGTCTGCTCGCCAGCGCGCGCTGGGAGACCAAGGCCTCGGGCTTGGTCGCCTTGGCCAGCGATTGGCGGTCGGAGACGCCCCCGCCGTTGCTCTTAAACGAGCCGGCGGTGTTGGTGACTTTGGAGCGGGCCGAGGCCCAAGCCTGGGCGACTCGTTCCGGCTGCTGGATTGAGGACGGTCAGGTGCACTTTTTTCTGTGGAAGCCCCTCTGTCCCGATGCGACCGACGATAGTCTGCGGGTGCTGGGGCCATTCAACGACTGGGGGAGCGTCGCCGACATGGGCCCGTGGACTTTGCATGCGGTCTGCTTACTCGGCGCTGAAGGGTTCGAGGTAAGCGCGCCGGTCGCTGCTGTGTTGGGGGCCGCCCCCTCGGTCGCATTTAAGTTCATCCGCACGGATGGACGCTGGTTGGAGCCGCCGCATGACGCTGACAATGTGCAGCGCGATGCCCACGGTAACCGTAACCTGACCGTCGACCTTGCCCGGACGAACCTCCACGTCTTCCGCTTCACCGCGACGGGCGCGGTCCCCGAGCAACACCCCGTCCGGGTACTCTTTGAGCATGATAATCTCGTGGAGTTCTGCGAAGTCTTAGCTTCCGATCCGCTCGATGTCCTCGAACCGCCGGGTCCGTTCGGTGCGATCGTCTCCCCTCAGGGCACGACTTTCCGCGTCTTCGCCCCGCGCGCCCGGGCGGTCAGCGTGGGCTACTCGCGCCAGGTCTCAACCGACCTCGCCGTGGCACCGCTGCCAGGTTATTTGGAATTAAAACCTGCCGGCCAAGGGGCGTGGGAAGGTATCGTCACCGAAGACCTCACGGACGCGATTTACCTTTTGGATATTGATGGCCGCCGTACGTTCGATCCATGGGCCAAGCGACTTAACTTCGATGCGGGCGTGGTTTGCGGCCCCGCCGAATTGGCTGATTTTAAGGACGGATTCGTCACGCCCGCCGCGGAGGACCTCGTCATCGTGGAAGCCCACGTGCGCGACCTACTGGGGCTAACGGAGACCGTCGGCCTCCCGGGTTTTCGTGACTTAGCCCAATGGATTCGGCGCGATGGTGCTTACCTGCGGTCCTTGGGAGTGAACGCTTTGGAGCTCTTACCTTGCACGGATTACGAGCGCGAGGGCCCCGAGGAATACCACTGGGGCTACATGCCCATTTCGGCGTTCGCGCCCGCGATGCCGTATGCGTGGGACGATGCCAAGTCCGTCAACGTCACCGAGGCTTTCCGTGATTTAGTGCGGGCCTGCCATGAGGCGGGCCTCGCGGTCATCATGGATCTCGTGCTGAATCATTTCGGTGCACCGAACGCACTGCAGGCCATTGACCCTAGTTATTATTACCGCGTCGATGCGGAGGGCAAACTCTCGAACTGGAGCGGTTGCGGTAATGACGTCCGGGCCGAGGCTCCGATGTTCCGTCGGCTCGTCCTCGCCTCGCTGCAGCATTGGACCCAGACGCTCGGCGTCGATGGCGTCCGCCTCGATTTGGCAGAGTTGCTGGGCACGCCTTTGCTCCGCGAGATCGAGGAAGACTTCCGGGCGCAGCGGCCCGAGAAGATCCTCATCGCGGAGCCGTGGAGCTTTCGTGGGTACATCGCTCGAGACCTGGACCATACCACGTGGACAAGTTGGGATGATGCCTTCCGCGAGTTTTTGCCGTCCTATGTCCGCGGCCATGCACATGCCTCCGACCTCCTCCACCAAATGGCGGCCTGCGCTTTCCGACCAGCGGCTCGTTTGCGGTATGCGCAGTCGCATGACGACATGGCTTGGTTGGATCGCATCACCGAGCAACCTGGCGCTGATGCCTTGGAGCCTACCGCCTCTGATATTCTGCGCACCCGGTTGATGCACGTGATCCTCCTCTGCTCGGCAGGCATCCCGATGCTCTCTGCGGGCCAGGACTTCTTGATGACCAAGCGCGGCGTGGCCAATACCTGGCGGCGGGGCGACCTGAACCGCTTAGACCCGGCACGCTTGGAGCTCTTCAGGGACGAACACGAGTTCGTGGCGCAACTGATTCGCTTCCGCCTTTCTCCGCAAGGGGCCGGCTTACGCCCGCGGCAGGCCGTCTCGCCTGGCTGGATGAAAGCTAGCCTGCAGTCGGGTGGGGAGGCTTTTGTCGCCGTCTTTAACGCCGACGGGCAACTCGGGCCTGAGCGGATCCTCGTCGCCTGTAATCCACAGGGTTATCCCGTGGAATTGCCCTTGCCCGAGCTCGCCGCTTGGCAGCCCGTCGTCCTTTCGCCCCGTCCGGGCACCCGCCATGCCTCTGCGGAGGCCCCGCAAATCCAGTCCAGCACGCTTTCACTTCCAGCTTTGGGGTGCGGAGTTTGGGTTGTTAGGGCCTAAACGCATTCTCCGCTTGCCAATGGCGGGTGGGTCTCCCTTTTTCATCCCTTTCCGCTCCCGCGCGAAACCCAATCTTCTCAATGCACACCATGGCCACCAAAGTAGCTATCAACGGATTCGGCCGCATCGGCCGTCTCGTCTTCCGCGCCCTCGTCGAACAGGGCCACCTCGGCACGACCTTTGACGTCGTTGCCGTCGGCGATATCGTCCCTGCGGACAACCTCGCCTACCTCCTGAAGTACGACTCCACGCAGGGTCGATTCAACGGCACCGTTTCCTCCAAGAAGTCCTCCCCGGACAAGCTGGAAGACGACGTCCTCGTCGTGAACGGTAAGGAAATCCTCGTGGTTTCTGCCAAGTCCCCCGCTGAACTCCCTTGGGGTAAGCTCGGCGTCGAATTCGTCATCGAATCGACCGGCATCTTCACCGAAGCCGACAAGGCCAAGGGTCACCTCGAAGCCGGCGCCAAGAAGGTCATCATCTCCGCTCCCGCCAAGGATGAAGACATCACCGTCGTTATCGGCGTCAACGACGACAAGTACGACCCGGCCATTCACCACATCATCTCCAACGCTTCCTGCACCACGAACTGCCTCGCGCCGCTCGTTCACGTGCTCCTGAAGGAAGGCTTCGGCGTCGCCGAAGGCCTGATGACCACCGTCCACGCCTACACCGCCACCCAGAAGACCGTCGATGGTCCGTCCAAGAAGGACTGGAAGGGTGGCCGTTCCGCCGCGATCAACATCATCCCGTCCGCCACCGGCGCCGCCCGCGCCGTCGCTCTCGTCCTCCCGGAAGTGAAGGGCAAGCTGACCGGCATGGCCTTCCGCGTGCCGACCCCGACCGTCTCGGTCGTCGATCTCACCGTCAAGACCACCAAGGAAACCTCCCTCGCCGAGATCAAGGCCGCCCTCAAGAAGGCGTCCGAGACCTACATGACGGGTATCCTGGCCTACACCGACGAAGAAGTGGTCTCCTCCGACTTCATCCACGACAAGAGCTCGTCGATCTTCGACGCCGGCTCCTCGATCGAGCTGAACAAGAACTTCTTCAAGCTCATCAGCTGGTACGACAACGAGTGGGGCTACTCCAACCGCGTCGTCGAGCTCCTCGGTAAGGTCACGGCTAAGCTCTAAGTTTAGTCCGATCCACCTAACGACAGGCGACCTTCGGGTCGCCTGTTTTGTTTTAGGCTTCGGAAGGTGGGGTGGGGTAGGGGCAGGTGTCAGTTTGGGTCCTCCGCTGGTTTAGCCTTCCCACGGCTGGGGGAACTCCTTTCTCTCCTGCTTTCCGACCATGCCTGTACCTTCTCTCCGCGATCTCGGTTCCGTTTCTGGTCTCCGCGCCCTCGTGCGCGTCGACTTCAATGTCCCTCAGGACAAGAAGACCGGTGCCATCACCAATACCCAGCGTATCGCTGCGGCCCTACCGACCATCAAGTTCCTCTTGGAAGGCGGTGCCTCTCTGGTGCTGATGTCGCACCTCGGCCGTCCGGACGGTAAGGTCGTGGAGAAGTTCTCCCTGCGTGCGGTCGCTGGCGAGCTCGAGAAGCTCCTGGGCCGCCCGGTGCAGTTCATCCCGAGCTGTGTGGGCCCTGAAGCCGAAGCCGCTTCGAAGGCCCTCAAGGCCGGTGAAGTCCTGCTTCTCGAAAACCTCCGTTTCCACATCGAAGAAGAAGGTAAAGTGAAGCTCGAAGACGGCACCAGCATGAAGGCTGATCCCGTCAAGGTTGCCGAGTTCCGCGCGTCCCTTTCCCGCCTCGGCGACGTCTACGTTAACGATGCTTTCGGCACCGCCCACCGCGCCCACTCCTCGATGGTCGGCGTCAATTTACCCCGTAAATCCGCGGGTTTCCTGCTCGAAGCCGAACTCAAGGCTTTCGATATTGTGCTCAACAATCCCCAGCGTCCGTTGCTTGCAATCCTCGGCGGTGCCAAGATTGCCGACAAGATTCCGCTCATCCGCAACCTCATCGAGAAGGCGGATGAAATCATCATCGGCGGCGGCATGGCCTACACCTTCCGCAAGGTCTGTGATGGGATGGAAATCGGCAACTCCCTCTACGACGCCGAAGGCGCTAAGATTGTCCAGGAACTCCTCGATAAGGCCAAGGCTCGCGGC
>CAITUF010000217.1 GCA_903895475.1 uncultured Opitutia bacterium
CCGCCGGTGAGCGGTGCGCTCGCTGGCCCGGCGGGCGGGGCCAAGGGCCTAGCTTCCGCAAGTAATGGGGCGGGGAAGGGCATGGGCTTTGGCGGAGCCAATGGCACGGCAAGGCACTTCGTCGGTAAGCCCGTCATGGGGGCGACGATTCGGGCCCAGCACGTAGCGGTGTACTTAGATTGCTCAGGCTCGATGAAGCCCTACCTCGAGCGGGTGACGGCGGAGATCCGCAAGCAGTACCCCGACGCCGATGTTTTCCTCTTCGATGGGGCGCGCATCGTGGCGGTCGAGGACCAGATTGTTTACGGCCGCACCTTTCGCGGCGAAGCCCCGCGGCTGACCGAGGCCCCTTCGCAGACGGTCGAGCCTACCCTCACGCCCGTCGGCCGTCAGCTCTTAGCCCGCCTCCGCCTGCCGTGCGAGAAGGGCTCACTCGGGGCGTGGATCGACCGACTGCTCGTCGAGAAGTATGATGCGTTGGTAGTGTTCTCGGACTTCCAAGACGGCATCCGTGTCTATGACGAGAAACGGAAGGGTCATCCGTCCCTCATTTACTCCGATAGTTCTTACCATCAGGTCGGGCGCACCTTGCCGTCCGGACGCTGGCAGGAACAGTGGCTCCAAGCCTTCCGGCAGGCCGAGCAGGGGAAAGGTCCGCGGTTGTACCTGTTCTCCATCCAGGGCGAGCCTCAAGGCTTCCTGCAGCGCTGCGTCGAGGCCTCG
Organism: uncultured Opitutia bacterium; assembly: GCA_903895475.1. GTDB lineage: Bacteria > Verrucomicrobiota > Verrucomicrobiia > Opitutales > UBA953 > UBA953. The sequence continues at coordinate 724 of CAITUF010000217.1, forward strand.
GGCGGGGCTTCGATTAACGTCCGGTGGTTACGGGCGGTCCGGCGGGCTCCTTGATGCCTTGGCGGTTGCACCGTCGGGGGACTTCGTTTGCATAAGGGCATGGTGACCTTCCCGGCTGAATACCGCGCGCATTTCTCGGACACTGACGCCGCCGGCATCGTGCATTTCTCGACCATCTTCTTCTGGGTCGAGGCCACCGAAGAGGCTATCTTCCGTCACCTGCACCTGCCGTTCCTGAAGACTGACGGTGCCAAGCTTTCTGGCTTCCCGCGGGTTCGCGTTGAGTGCGACTACCTTTTTCCGATCTACCGTGACGACGTCGTCAAGGTCACGCTGACCCCGGCCGAAATCGGCGATAAGAAACTCGTCTGGATCTTCGATGCCCACGTCGGGGAACGCGCCGTCGCCAAGGGCAAACTCACGACCGTCTACGCGTGGCGCGACGGTCAGAGCCCCATGTCCGCCGCCTTGGTGCCGCTCGAGATCAAGCAGGCCCTGCAGCGCCACTTCGGAGAAGTCTGAGGGATGGGCCGTTTCGCCAAAGTCCTCTTGATCGGGCTAGTCGCCCTCGGGGTACTCGGGTGGATGCTCTTGGTCATGCAGGGTGGTGTCTTCATGCATTCTCCCGTGAGCCCGCCAGGAATCCAGACATGGCCGCCCCGTCTTCATGCGGACGAGGCTGTCCAATGGTCCTTGGCTAAGGATTCCTCCGAGGGCGTGCCGTACAGCATCAACCAGGATAAGTTCCATGGGCCGGCCTTGGCCGTCGCGGCGCAGGTCGTGTTGGCTGCGCGTGGCCTTAAGTTCGACGACGCCAGCGAGGCCGACCTCCGCCTCGTCCCATTCCTGTTTTACCTGCTCATCTGCGCGGCGCCGTTCTTCTTGCGTGACGTCGCTTGGCCTACGCGCTGTTTAGCCGCCTTTCTTTTGCTGATGGGCTCGGCCGGTTGCTATTTTGGTCACTACTTCATTCAAGAGCCACTACTCGTGGCAGGCTTCGTGTGGGGCGTGCTGCTCTGGTTGCAATCGGCGGGCGGCGAGCGCCCAGCTTGGTGGGCGCTATTCTCCGGCGCGGCCTTTGGGTTCTCCTTGGCCTGCAAGGTCACGGCAGCGGCCTACCTGGGGATTCTCTTGGTCGCTCTGCTTGTATGCGCTCGTGAGACGCTCACTTGGCGTCGGGTCGGTTGGGCGACCTTGGGTGCCATCGTTGTCTGGGTCAGTCTGCAGACGGTCCTATTCACCGACTGGGAAGGCATGATTGCTTGGGCCCTTCAGTTATGGCGTTCCTTCGCCGTCGCTTCAGGCAATGATGACACCCTCACGCTCACCAATCCCGGGTATTGGTGGACGGTCGGACTTTGGTTGGCTGCGTTGGTGGGCATTCGCCTAGTTCGCGGTGGCCAGCGTTCCGCCGAAGACGTCCCGCTCGCCCTCGCGGTCGGTTGTTTCCTATTCCACCTCGCCTTGCCCTACAAGACCCCGTGGCTGCTCTTCCTGCCGGTCTGCTTGAGTCTAACGATGGCTTGGCCGTTGTTGGCGCAACGAGGGGCATTCCTTTGGTTATCTTCGGCGGTTGCCGCAACGGCTTTCGTGTTCGCCTGCACGGGTACATTGGAGCGCCATACGCCGACCAGAGCCCGCGGTACTCTGCTGGCCCGTGATCTCGGTGAATTCCAGCAAGCGTGGCAAAAGGCCCATCCTGGCAAGCCGTTCTATGTCGCCATTGATGGCGGTCACTATTGGCCCTTACCCTATTACCTTCGGGCGTTCCAAGTCGGGTACGGGGAATTCGACGGGGCGGAACGCGCCCCCGTCCGCATCTTGGAGGCCCATGATTCCAGCAGGCCGGCCGTGCCTGGATATCAGACCCATAGACTCCGTCTGCGCAGGGACGAAGATTACTGGGTGCTTCTCGACGCCACCAACAAGGTCGACATCCCCCTCATGTTCGGTGAATGGTGATGGCCTTGATACCCCTTTCCCTATGAGCGAACGCAACGTCATCCACAATTTCTCCCATGAGGCCATGGGCGCGCGCTTCTGGATTCGCATCGCGGACGAAGACCGCTCGTATGCCGAACGCGCCGCGGAATCGATCTTCTACGCCATCGACGAACTAGACTTCCAAGTCGACGCCCGCCACGACAGCGGCCCGCTCGCTGGGGTTAACGGCATGCCCGATGGTGCCCTCGTGGCCGCGGGCGACCATTTCCAGACGCTCTGGAATTTCTCCCAAGCCCTGAAGGAAGAATCTGCAGGCGCCTTCGACGTCACGGCCGGCACACTCTTTCGCTACTGGGAAGCCCGCGGGACGCCTTCCTTCAACCCGGATGACGCCGAATGGAATAAGGCCTACAACGATTTCCGCGGGGCTGAGTTCAAACTCGCGGGTACGGAATTCACGTGCGTGAAGTCAGGTGCAGCGGTCGACTTCGGGGCCATCATCCGTGGGCTCGCCGTCGATCGTATCGCGGATATGCTCGAGAACAGTTGGGGTATCCATCGTGCACTCATCATGGGGGGCGGGGGCGTCGTGTTGGCCTTGGATCCACCTGGTGACTCCAACGGCTGGCGCATCGGTATGGGCAAGGACAAGGAGATGAACCTTTGCCGCTTTGCCCTCGCGAGCAAATCCAACGAACGTCAGGCCACGCAGTTTGTCGATCCGCGCACCGGCCAATGCATCACGCTGGCCGCACCAGTGCGTACGCTTGCCTCCGGTGCCCTTGAGGCCGCGGGCATCGCGATGGCCGTGGCGGTCCAATCCCCCTCCGAAGCCGAAGAGCTCATCCGCCAAGGCTGCAGTCGCGGCGCTTGGCTGCCGGACGGTACCGCCTTGGGTGCGGCGATGAACTTCGACCTCACCGACCGTCCTGCTCCGACTCCGACGCCGGAATCGACGCCCACGCCGGAGGCTAGTTGAGTAGTTTCTCGAGGTCCGTCAGTAGCTGCTCACGGTCACCAGAGAAGAGGAAGGTGTCCGCGCCGACGGAACGGAGCGCGGCCTCCAAGACATCACGGGGCGGCTTACGGGTGGCCATGAGGCGACGTAGGTAGGTCTCGAGGTCGCCCGCAATCTGCGGATGGGCCAACTTGAGCTGCACAATCTGCAGGAGGATGGATTGGTTATTCTCGTTTTGCAGGTGCGCGGCGATGAGCATGTTATTCGCCTCCACATAGCGCTTGGCGGCGATGAGTTTACGGCCGGACGCCACGAGCAACTGCGGCGGGACATTCTTGTTCTGCATCAGGCGCTGCAAGTTAATCAGGCCGATCTCAGGTTGACCGTCGGCGAAGTAGCCGATGGTACGCAATGCGTCGAAGGCGATACGCGTCTCGCTCATCCACTGTTCGCGGTCGCTCTGGCGAATGAGCTCTTCGACGAGCAGGACGGCAGCGTGCGGTTGCTGGGAGTTGATGAGGCACTCCACATGGGTGAGCGCAAACTTTAGGCGGTTGGGGAAGCGGCGTTCCTCCGACCACTTGAGTAGGCGTCCGGTCAGCGCCGGCTGGATACTGTCGTTGGCATACTGGGCCAGTTCTAGCATGGCCCGATCGTTGCGGCCATGTTCGCGAAGCAGTTTATCGATGATGCCCTCGCGTTTGGCGGCGTTCTCGGGGCCGGGAATGAGGAAGAGCGACTGGATAGTCGGGCCAGGGTTGGACGGGTCTTTGATGAACAGTAAGTCGAGGCAATCGCGGGCCCCGGCAAGGTTACCGTTATCCTTGAGCCATTTCGCTTTCAGTTCGAGGAGGCGGGTGACCCCAGGGTAGGCCGAGGTCGCCGCATCGAGAAGTTTCAGGGCTTCGGCTCGTTCGTTGGTTTCCCAGAGGACTTGGCACTTAAGGAGAAAGCCTTCGGGCGTTTGGTCCAATTGGTAGGCTTGGATTAGGCGCGAGGTCTCGGTGTAGTTGCCGCGGAGGAAGTTGGCCTGGGCTTGGGCAATCTGTAGGTCGCTCTTGATGCCCGCGTTAAGGCCGGCCATCGGCAGGTACTTCTTCGCACAGTCGATGATGCGCTGATCCTGGTCTAGCATGAAGCCGCGGTAGAGGAAGGACCGGAAGTGCGTTTGGTCATCCAGCGAGAATTCTAAGGATTCCTCGAGGATCTGGTAGGCGTCGAGCGGTCGGCCAAAGGCGAAAAAGAGGTCGGCGCAAAGCCGTTGCGCCTCGAGGTTCTTGGGGGCGAGGTTCGCGCCGGTCCCGATATACTTGGAGAACTCAGCGTAGTCTTGCCGGACGAGCGCCGCCTTGGCCACCGTCACGAAGTATTCGCCTTTGTGTTGAAGGTGGGCGATACGCCCGTATTCCTCGCGGCTCTTCAGCATGAGCGCCCGTTCCCGCCGCCGGATTTCTTCCTTGGTCAGCGGGAGGTTGGCGAACCAGTTCCCGATAGAGTCTGGGAAATAGAGGTACATATCTCCGCGGCGGGTCGTCGTGATGCCGCCCATGTAGCGTTCTTTAAAGTAGTAGGCTTCGGAGCCGAGGAGCCAGGCCGCTAGGGCCGTCACCGGTATGACCCAGGCTAAGCGCGGCCAATTGGGACGGTAGGCCAAGTCATGGTAGCCTTTCTGCTCCACCACTACCAACCCCAGCAGCAACCGGCGGGCCCGTTTGTTGCCCGGGCCCTGTCCATAGACGTAAGAGGGATCGTCGGCCATCGCTGCAATCAATCAATCCCTGACCCGCTTTACGGCAAGAGCGGAGTGGCGCCGTTCACAGTGCGTCCGCAATTTCCGCGAGGTCGTGGGTCGGTGTCTGACAGGTCGGGCCGACGCAAAGCTGGAAACCAGGGGTTTCCGGCGAAGGGACGAGTAAGACGCGGCGATGGGGGCGGGCGTGGGCTGAGGTGTTTACCTGCCCACTTAAGGTGGCCTGGAGTGCGTCCAGATTGGCGCCAGGGGCGTGCTTGAGGACGGCGTGCCCCATCGCGTAGTGTGTGAGGCCTTCTAAAGCGTGGGCGACTCCGTTGGGTACATTGCGGGCCATGCCACCGTAGGCTTGTGCGAGGTCTTCAAGGGTTTGGCGCCAGCGGTCTTCGCCGGTCAGCGTGTAGGCCTCCGCGCATACGTGGATCATAGAAGAGTTACCGGCGGGGACTGCGTTATCAAACCAGTCTTTCTGGCGGACCGAAAGGTCGTCGCGACCCGCGGGTGCGAAGAAGAAGCCGACGGCGTGCGGGTCGGCGAAGCGGTCGGTCGTAGCCTGTATGAGGGCACGGGCCCGGTCGGAGAAGCGTCGGGACTCACTGGGGAGTCCCCAGGACGTATAGGCCGCAAGCGTGAGTTCGGCTTGGGCGAACCAAGCGTAGTCGGTGAGGTTACCCGCCAGCGAGGCTTGGTTCCCGTGTGCGACTGATCGGAGCGTGGGCGAAGCTCCCTCCGCCGCGAAGAGTTTCCAGGCGTGGGCTTCGAGGTCGGCGGCGAGCACGAACCAATCTTTACGACCAAAAATCCAGGCGGCCTTCGCCAAGGCGCGGATGAGTAAGGCGTTCCATCCG
>CAITUF010000218.1 GCA_903895475.1 uncultured Opitutia bacterium
AAATTTTCCAATGACGGTAGCTCGCCCCTGGCGAAAACCATCTCATGATCACCCATCAACGAGAGCTACCCGAGGACACATTCTGGTGATCATGGGCACATGGAAACACTCGTTCCCATCCCGAACACGAAAGTTAAGAATGTAGCCGCCGATGGTAGTGCAGCCACGCTGCTGTGCGAGAGTAGGTCGTCGCCAGGTTTACGGACCCCGGTCACCGCAAGGTGGCCGGGGTCCTCTTATTTCCAGGGGTCGCTACCGACCCCAGCCCATCGAGGCTCGTGACCAACTTATTCTAAGTCGGCCGCGGGCCTCGCCACGGCGTAGGCAGGCTTGAAGTCGGCTGTACTCGGTTCGGTTACTCACGTCGTGCCCTCGGGTCTGCCTGCCTGCGGCCAGGCGTGGCCTCATGCCAGTTGGAACAACCGATTACCGGAGGTTCAGGCTGAACGGTAACGATGGAATGGCCCTTGCCGGTAAATGCCAGGCTCGGCTCGCTTCACTTCGAGCGCCCGCTCCCACGCGCGGGGGCTTTGGGCTGCTGGCCGATTCGTTATCTGCGAGTCATGGCAGCGTCGGCCATCCGCTCGGAGTCTCTGAACTCTGGCCCTCTTGCGACGGCAGGACTATTCAAGTCCGGTTGGCGAGTTCTCCGAGGGTGACTTGCGAATCAGGGGTCTGCATGAGGCGCTGTTCAATCTGAGCGAGTTCCCTGGCCGCCGGATCGCTCCGCAAGTCCGGCTCCCCAGCGTTGTTGTCGGAATGTAGGTCCACCACGCCCCAGAGCTGTCCAACGGTCATGGACTCCAAGGGCCGGGCGGGGCGGTGGCCCTCCGTGCGGCTTTCCATCGCGAGGAGGCCAGCGTCCCGCAACATCTGAAGGCACCCATCGGCGACGGTCGCAGGGATGCGGGCGATTTCCCCGATATCTTCGGCCCTCGGGCCGGGTAGGCCCCCGCGATAGCGGCGGAGCGTCTCGGCGGCGCAAACAAAGGCGAGGGTGCGGCGGGCCCGATGGCTGAGGCTTTCCCAAGCCTTATGGAGGGCCAGTGCCCGGCGGTGCTGGTAGGCATAGGCGACTTGGCCACCAATGAGCACAAACAGCCATGCGAGGTAGGTGCCAAACATGAGCACCAAGACAATGCTGAGTTCGCCGTATAGATCCTGGAATTGCGATACTCTGCCAACGTAAAGGGCGGCGAGGTGATGGTTGGCGGTGATGAGGAGCGCGATGGTGGTTCCGCCGATGAGGGCCGCGCTCCAGCGGACGCGTACATTCGGCATCATCCGGTTGAAGACGGCGAAGGCCAACGCCAGTAAGCCGAGGGAGACGAAGAAGGGACCACTGCCGGTAATGAAGCCGATAATCGCTTCGCCCCAAGGTAAGCGGATGAGCCAGTCGCCGAGCCAATTAGTACTGTCCCCAAACATCTTGGCGAGGGCCGCCATCGAAAGCATCGTGACCGTCGTGGCGCCAATCAAAAAGAACAGCACGAGGAAGAGCAGGTAGTTCGCGAAACGATCGCGCCAACTACGTCCGTAGCGGACGCCCCAGATGCCATTGAGCGCATCTTCCACGCGGCTCAGCATGAGCACGGCGAGTACCAGGATAAGGCCTAATCCAACCACGCCCGCTTGGCCGTTCGCCGCATTCGCCAGGAGGCGGTCGACGAAGGCATCGAGCTCGACATTAATCTCGCGCAGTTGCGTCGGACTGCTCGCCGTGGTGGGCTTGTTGGTTGTCTGGGCGGCCACTTGTGGCACCAGGTATTCGATCCCGGCGACGATGGCCTGCTTCGCAGGGTTGTCCCCTGCATTGCCTGAGCGCGTGAGGATGTATCCAGAAACTGTGAGCGCGAGCGCGAGGATCGGGCCGACGGACATCAAGGTGTAATAGGTCAGGGCCGCTGATTGCTGCGGC
>CAITUF010000219.1 GCA_903895475.1 uncultured Opitutia bacterium
AGCGATAAGACGAGTATGGCCCCGGCCCAGATGGTGGCCCAGGCCATCACTGTCATGGAGCAACGCGTCAACGCTTTTGGCGTCGCCGAGCCCGTTATCCGTCCCGTCGGCGACCTGTCTTTGGAAATCCAGTTGCCCGGCGAAGACGCCGCCAACAACCCCGACATCATGGACGCGCTTAAGAAGCCGGCCAAGTTGGAGTTCCGTCAGGTCTACCGCGGAGAGCGCCCAGCGCCCACCGACCGCGAGCGTTCGACCAAGGCACTGCAGGACGACAGCGGTGCGATCGCCACCTATGAGGTCCTGACGGAGCGCAATGTTGACCGCCGTACCGGCGAGGTCACCACCCAGCGTTATTATGTCCGTAAGAAGGCCGACGCCACCGGTAAGATCATTAAGTCTTCCTCGGCCCGCTCCGACGACGGTCTATCGTTCTATGTCAGCATGAACTTCACCGACGAGGGGTCGAAGAAGTTCGGTGACCTCACGGCGAAGATTTCTGAAGGCAACACCCGCGGTGTCGGTCAGCTGGCCATCGTTCTCGACGGCCAGCTCCAGTCCGCCCCGACCGTTAAGGAAGCCATCCGCAGCACCGGCGCCACCATCACCGGGTCCTTCTCTCGCGAAGAGGCCCTCGAACTGGCTTCTGTCCTCAATAACCCGCTGGAGTTCCCCCTCATCACCCAGGACGTGACCTCGGTCGGTCCTTCGCTCGCCAAGGATGCCCAGTCGAAATCGGTCGTCGCCTCGTTGGTCGCCATCGGCCTCGTCATTCTCTTCATGGTCGGCTTCTACGTCTGGGGTGGCTTTATCGCTATCCTCGGGATGGTGCTAAACTTGCTGATGATTTTGGGTGCGATGGCTTTCTTGGGCGCGACGATTACCTTGCCCGGTGTCGCCGCTCTCGTGCTGACGCTCGGGATGGCGGTGGACGCTAATATCTTGATCTTCGAGCGCGTGCGCGAGGAAGCCGCTTTGGGTAAGGATCGTGCGATGTCCTTGCGTGAAGGCTACGCCCGCGCCACCTGGACCATCATCGATGCTAACCTGACGACGCTCTTGACGGCGTTGATTCTCGTTTTCATGGGCTCGGGACCCATTCGCGGCTTCGGTATCACTTTGACGATCGGTATCTTCACGACTGTTTTCACCTCCTTGATCACCTGCCGTGGTCTGCAGGAGCTCGCGCTGTCGCGCGGTGTGATGAGCCGGGTCTTTGGTTTGCCGGTCTTCCGTCCGACGATTGATATCCCTTTCCTCAATTACTCCCGCGCGGCCTTTATTGGTGCATGGCTGGTCATCGTTTTCGGCCTCGGCCTCCTTTTCTTTAAAGGCAAGGATGCCTTCGGTAAGGACTTTAAGGGCGGCGAGTCGGCCTTGGTGGCCGTCGCTCCTGGTGCTAAGGTCGACACGGGTCGCGTGGTCCGCCTGGCAGAGGGCTTAGGCCTACCCGATACGACGGTATCGGTACAGATTCCAGTCGGCGGAGGTGAACCAACCCTGCGGATTGAAACCGAGCTAACGAAGGATCGGACGAAGGGTGACTTCGCGAACGTTACCTTGATTGTGTCTACCCTCAAGTCTCAGTACCCCGAGTGCCTCAAGGACGCCGCTCGCCCGGTCGACCAGTTGCTGCTTTCCCGCGAGGCCGTCGGCGGTTCCGTCAGTAGTGAACTTCGCGTGAACGCGATTTGGTCCGTGCTCCTCGCCTTGTTGGGTATTGGCATCTATGTTACCTTGCGTTTTGAGTCCGGCTTCGGCGTCGCCGCCATGGTGGCGACCCTGCATGACATCTTAATGACGGTAGCGCTGTTCGTACTTTTCGGTGGCCAGTTCAACGCAACGCTCATCGCTGCGATTCTCTTGATCATCGGTTATTCGATCAACGATACGATCGTCGTCTTTGACCGTATCCGCGAGGAACTGGAGAGTAACCCTAGCCGTTCGCTGCGCGACATCATCCACATGGCGATTAACCGGACGCTGTCCCGTACGATCCTCACGTCGGCGACCGTCTTCCTCTGTGCCGTGGCGCTCTTCGTCTTCGGTGCCGGCGATGTCCGTCTCTACGGCGAAATCTTCATCTACGGTGTCCTCACCGGTACTTTCTCCTCCATCTTCATTGCCAGTCCGATCTTCTACTGGTGGCACAAGGGTGAACGCAAAGGCGTCGACGACGCTGAACTACCCAAGAGCTACTCGTGGGAGGCCGGTTCTGACGCCTGAGGTCAGGTCGTAATCTACGCTTATGGCCGCCTGGTTATACCGGGCCGCGGATGCTGGGCTTGCCCGGCGTATCGCGGTCTCGCTTGGAGTCAGCGACCCCGTCGCCTACGTTCTCGCTCGTGCCTTCCCCGACGAGGCGGAGGCGGAGCGTCACCTGCGTCCGCAGCTGGCACATGTCTCCGATCCTTTCGCCGTCGGCGGGCTCCGCGAAGCCGCCGAACGCATCGTCCGTGCCGTCAACCAAGGTGAGCGCATCGCCATCTTGGGTGACTACGACGTCGATGGGGTTTCGAGCACCGCCATGCTGGTGCACCTCCTGCGCCGGCTCGGTGCGGACCCCGCCCATTTCGTGCCGCGTCGTTTAGAAGAAGGCTATGGCCTTTCGATGGCTGCGCTGGACCGCGTCCTGTCCGAAGCGAAGCCTTCCTTGTTTATTGCCTTAGACTGCGGCACGAACTCAAAGCCCGAAATCGATCGCCTAAAGGCCGAAGGCGTCGATGTCATCGTTGTCGACCACCATACGGCCAAGGAGGCCCGGGTCGGTTGTATCTTAGTTAACCCGCGCGTGAATGACGCCCCCGAGGCGGCTTGGCAGTCGCTCTGTACCGCTGGCCTCGTCTTTAAACTCGTGCATGGCCTCCTTAAGGTGCTGCGTCTCGCAGGAGACGAACGTGGCACACAGATTCAGGTGAAGGATTACCTCGATCTAGCGGCTTTGGGGACGATCGCCGACCTCGTGCCGTTGGTCGCCGAAAACCGTATCCTCGCTGCGCATGGTTTGCGCGCCCTCGGGGAAGCCCGCCGACCTGGCGTCCGCGCGCTCATCGCCGTCAGTGGCATGGAGCCAGGGGGCGTCCTGACCTCTGTCGATGTCTCTTATCGTATCGGCCCGCGCATCAATGCCAGCGGTCGCTTGGCCGATGCTTCCTTGCCCTTGAAGCTCTTGCTATCCTCGTCACCCGACGATTGTGAACGGGACGCCGCGCAGCTCGACGCGATTAATCGGGAGCGTCAAGAAATCGATAAGCGCGTGACCGAAGAGGCGACGGCCCAAGCCGAAGCCATGGGGGACCTCTCCGGTTATGTCGTCCATGGGGATTGGCATCCGGGCGTCGTGGGCATCGCCGCCGGCAAGATTTGCCGAGCCTTGGACCGCCCCGTCATTGTCCTCGGTAAAGAAGGCGCTGTCGCTAAGGGCTCCGGCCGTAGCGTCCCGGGTACGAACCTCGTCGAAGCTTTGACCGCCTGTGCGGACCTCCTCAAGACCTTTGGCGGCCATCCGATGGCCGTAGGCGTCTCTTTAGCCGTGGCCGATGTGGAGGCCTTCCGCGCCCGTTTCGCTACGGCCATTGCGGCCCAGAAGGTGGCGGGTGCCGTCGTGGTCGAT
>CAITUF010000220.1 GCA_903895475.1 uncultured Opitutia bacterium
CCTGGCGAGGTAGGCGAAATCATCGTCACCGGACCGAGCGTTACCCGGGCCTACGATGGCCTCCCCGCTGCGACAGCCCTGGCGAAAATTGCCGACGGCGAACGCGTCTGGCATCGGATGGGCGACCTCGGTGCCATCGGGGCGGACAGCTTGCTGCGTTTCTTCGGCCGCCGCGCCGAGAAGATCAGGACTGCGCAAGGCGACCTCTATACCGAAGCCCTCGAGCCCGCCTTTCGTGCGCACCCCCAAGTCGCACGCTGTGCGCTCATCGGACTCGGCAAGAAAGCTCCGATGGTTCCTGCCCTCGTCGTAGAACCCAAGGAAGGCTACTTCCCGACGAATACCGGTGAACGCGAGAAGTTCGTCGAGGCCCTCCGCACTCAAGCGGCCAGCCACCCGCAGGCCGCCGCCATCCAGCACATTTTCTTTCAAAAGAAATTGCCTGTAGACGTTCGCCACAACGCCAAGATTCACCGCCTGCAGCTGTCCAAGGAATGGACGGCCCGTACCCGCGTATGAACCCAGCCACCGTTCTCGTCACCGGCGGTAATGGCTTCCTCGGCCGCGCCGTGGTCGAACGTTGCCTCGCCCGCGGCTACGCCGTGCGCGTGTATGGACGCTCGGACCTAGCCGCCGACCTGGCACTGCGTGTGACGTTCCACCGCGGCGACCTCGCGGATGCCACCGCGCTGACGGCCGCCGTCCAGGGCTGCGACTACGTCTTCCATGTGGCCGCCAAGGCTGGCGTGTGGGGAGCCTGGGACGATTACGTCCGCAGCAATATCACCGGCACTGAGACGGTCGTGCAGGCCTGCCGCGAGCACGGCGTGAAGGCCCTGGTCTATACGAGTACTCCGAGCGTGGTCTTCAACGGCGAGTCCTTCCGCGGGGCCGACGAGTCCCTGCCTTACGGCAGCGAATTCCTCTGCGCCTACGCCGAAACCAAGGCGACCGCCGAACGACGCGCCCTCGAGGCCGCGTCGGACACCTTGAAAGTCTGTGCGCTCCGCCCGCATCTCATCTGGGGCCCCGGCGACCATCATCTTTTTCCGCGCGTACTCGCCCGTGCCCGTGCCGGCAAGTTGCGCATCGTCGGTGACGGCACCAACCGCGTCGACGTCACCCACGTGGACACCGCCGCGAATGCCCATCTCAGCGCGCTGGATGCCCTCCTCGCCGGCCGCGCCAACGGGAAGGCTTACTTCCTCTCGCAAGGCGAACCCGTGAACCTCTGGGAGTTTATCAACCGCCTCGTTGTGGGGGCTGGACTCCCTCCCATCACGAAGCAGATTCCCCTGCGCCGTGCTTACGCAATCGGTTCGGTCATGGAAGCCCTTTGGACCATCCTTCCGCTCAAGGGCGAGCCGCCCATGACACGCTTCGTGGCGGTCGAGCTGGCCAAGGACCATTGGTTTGATGTCTCCGCCGCCCAGCGCGACCTCGGACTCAAGCCAGCCGTCGACACCTGGACCGAACTCGACCGTCTCGCGGCGACCTTGCGCACGAAATAATACGTTCGCTTGCTCCCGTCGGCTTTCATCCCATCCCTGTTCCCCATGCCCGCCGACGGACTCCAGCCTGATAAGACTTTTCACGTGACCATCCGGACCTGGTTCGACCAGACCGACGGTCTCGGAATCCTCCATCACTCGCACTACGTGCTCATGATGGAGCGTGCGCAAAAGGTCATGTTCATCGCTTTGATGGGCAAAGATACCATCGACCCCGCAGTGGCGCCAGATGTCTACGTGGTAGTCCGCGATATCGACCTGCACTACCTCGTCGCCATCCGCCCAGAGTGCGACGTGAAGCTAATTCTCAGTGTCCGTAAAGTCCGTGCGGCCGGCCTGACGGTGGATGTCGAGTTCCGCAGCCCCGATCACGCCATCCTTTACGCCAAGGCCTCCCGCACTATTTGTCGCATGGATGGCGTAACGCACCAACCCGCGGCCTGGAGCGACGAATTCAGGACCAAGCACGAAGCGTTGGTGAAGTAGGAGTACAGAGTACGGAGTACAGAGTACGGAGTACAGAGTACTGATTACTGAGTGCTGAGTCGAGTGCGGGGTCGAGTCCAGAGGGCTGGCGCAAGGACGTGGTAGGCCTGCCTAGAGATTACGACCTGACGATTTACTGAATTATCCCCCAGCCTTTTCGTGGGCATTCTGGGTTATAGCGTGGCGGAAACAAAGGAGTATCTTCAGCGCGATGCTCGAACCAGCCAACGGCCCCAGCCACCGCAAACTGAAAGCTTGGCACGAGGCGCAGACGCTAGCCGTGCTCACCTACCAAACCTGTACCGCGAGAAGGCACGTCATCGACCGCGGCCTTGCCGATCAAATACGTCGTGCAGCGATTTCTATACCATCCAATATTGCGGAAGGCAACGCCCGCGGCTCCAACAAGGATTCGCTCCGTTTTCTCTACATTGCCCGCGGATCCCTGTGTGAACTCGAATCCCAAATTGATGTCTGCTTTTCCACCCAGCTCCTTTCGAAAGAGGATGCCGAAAGGCTCCAACTTCAGTCATCCCTAGTCGGGCGACTCATCGGCGGGATGATTCACTACCGCAAACAGAAGGAAGATGAACGGACTAATCCAAAGAAACCATCCACTCAGCCGCTTCCTCCGTAATCCGTACTCTGTACTCTGTCCTCTGTCCTCGACTCTGCCCTCTACCCTTCGCGTAACTTAGCGCAAATCCCACAGGATTTCCCGTCACAGCCCCGCGCAGTGCAGTGTTCCCGTCCGTAGAAGATGATGCGGAGGTGAAGCTTATTCCAGGAGTCTTCCGGGAAGACTTTCTTGAGGTCACGCTCAACCTGTTCGACCGACTTACCCGGGCTGAGTTTCCAACGTTTAGCCAAGCGATGGATGTGCGTATCCACGGGGAAAGCCGGTACACCAAAGGCCTGAGCCATGACGACCGAGGCGGTCTTATGCCCAACGCCCGGCAGTTCCTCAAGTTCCTCGAAGGTTCGCGGGACGTGCCCAGCATGCTTAGACATGATCAGTTTTGCCAAGCCAACGAGGGCCTTGGACTTCTGCGGAGCTAGGCCGAGCTGCCGAATCAAGCCCAAGACCTTCTCTACCGGGATGGCCGCCAGCTTAGCAGGCGTGCCAGCAACCGCGAATAAGGCCGGCGTGACCTCGTTGACCTTCTTGTCCGTGCACTGCGCAGACAGCACGACCGCCACTAGGAGTGTAAACGCATCCGTATGGTCCAACGGAATCGGCGTGGCGGGGTATAACTTCGCCAGTTTTTCGGCGACATAATCGGCTCGTTGCTGGCGGGTCATCGATACGAAGATTACCCTGCGGGTAATGATGGCAAACGCCCATGAAGACTTATTCACAAGGCCGGAACCGTGGTGGCTTCGTCTAATGGGAAAACCATCTTTCGCTAATACCCCCACCCCTCCAAGGTGGACGGTTGCGGGGGCGACTATCCCCTTCAAAAAACACCCATACTCTTTCATGGCCCAACTGCCCTACGATCCTTCCAAAATCTCACGCGAACTCTCCCGGCACTACATCCCGGCGAGCGAAACGGACATCCAAGCGATGTTCCAAGCCGTCGGCTCAACGAAGTTCAGCGAGATGTACTCGCACATCGCGAACGACGTGAAGTTCCCAGGGCAGCTTAACCTCCCCGACGAGCTCGAGTACACTGCCCTCGCCGACCGCATGCTCGCCCTCTCCCAGCGCAATGACGCCAAGACGGGCTTCCTCGGCGACGGTCTCCAAGTCTACCGGACGCATGAAATGGTCGGGCACGTCTGCTCGATCCGTAACCTCACGACCTCCTACACGCCCTACCAGCCCGAACGCTCGCAGGGCACGCTCATCACGCACTGGATCTACCAGTCCACCCTCGCCCAGCTCACCGGTTTCGAAGCGGTCAATTCCTCCCTCTACGATCGCGCCAGCGCGCTCTTCGAAGCCGCCGTCTGTGCCGTCCGTATGTCCGAGGGCGACACCGTCCTCGTTGCGGCGAACCTCTTCCCAGGTGACCTCGAAGTTCTCCGCACACACTGCGCTGAAATCTCGGTGAAACTCGAGTTCCTTGCGCCCGAAGAAGAAACGGGTCGTATCCGGGGCGCAGCCATCAAGGCCCGCGTCGCAGAGCTCGGCGGTAAGGTTGCCGCAGTCATCTTCCCGCAGGTCAATAACCTCGGCCTCGTTGAGGACACCGATGAACTCGCCGACGCTTGCACCGATGCTGGCGTGAAGTCGATTGCGGTCATCGACCCGATACTCCTCGCCACCGGCGGCCTCAAAGCCCCAGCTAACTATGGCCGCCAAGGCGCCGACATTCTAGTCGGCGAAGGTCAGCATCTGGCCATCGGCGCCAACTTCGGCGGCCCCGGCCTCGGCATCTTCGCCGTCCGCCACAATGCCGAACGCAAGAACGAGGTCCGGGAAACCCCGGGTCGTTTTGTCGGCAAGGCCAAGGACAACGCTGGCCGCGATTGCATCGTCATGGTCATGGCTACCCGCGAGCAGCATATCCGCAAGGACAAGGCCACGTCCAACATCTGCTCGAACCAGGCCTTCATCGCCACCATCGCCGGCGCCGCCATCCTCGCGCGCGGCGAAGCCGGCATGGCCGCCAGCTGCACTGCCGGACGTGACCGCGCGCACCGCGTCGCCGCCCAGCTGCACACTATCCCTGGCCTCAAGGTCTGCTACGCTCAGCAGGCCTTCTGGAATGAGTTCAGCCTGATGCTGCCGGAACCTGCGGCCGCCGTGCTCGCTAAGGGCCGCACTGCTGGCTTGCACCTCGGGGTCGACATCACTGGCCGCACGCCCTGCAACTGCGCGCTGCTCAAGATTTCGTTCAGCGACATCCAGACCGACGCCGATGCCGACCGCCTCGTGGCGTTCTTCGAAGCACTCTACGGTAAAGCCACTGGCTCGGCCACGCTGCCGGCCGTCCCCGCCCACCTACTACGTTCCGGCGCGGTGGGTCTCCCGTCCTTCCCGCTGGCCGAACTGAAGGCCTACTACACCAAGCTCGGCGAACTCAACGTCTCGCCCGATACCGGCTGCTTCCCGCTCGGTTCGTGCACGATGAAGTATAACCCACACATCAACGACTGGGCCGCTGGCCTGCCGGGCTTCACCGCTCTGCACCCGCAAGCCCCCGTCGAAGATGCCCAGGGTTCCCTGGAACTCCTCTGGCAGATCCAGCAATGGATGCAGGCCATCACTGGCCTCCCGGGCCTGACCACCCAGCCCGTCGCGGGTGCCCAAGGCGAGCTTGTGGGGCTCAAACTCTTCCAGGCCTACCACCGCCACCACGGCCAGGCCCACCGCGACATCATGCTCATTCCGTCGTCGGCCCACGGCACAAACTTCGCCACAGCCACGACCGCCGGCTTCGTCAACCGCCAGCGTGCGGATGGTGCACCCTCCGGTATCGTTATCCTCAAGTCCGCGCCCGATGGCCGCGTCGACCAAGCCGACTTCGATGCGAAGATTGCGCAATACGGTGACCGCGTCGCTGGCATGATGGTGACCAACCCAAACACTTCGGGCGTCTTCGAAACCGATTTCAAGCGCATGGCCGATGCCGTGCACCGCGCCGGCGGCCTCGTTTACATGGACGGTGCCAATATGAACGCCATCGCTGGCTGGGTGAACCTCGACCAGCTCGGCGTCGACGCTGTGCACAACAACCTGCACAAGACCTGGACCGTCCCGCATGGCGGCGGCGGCCCGGGCGACGGCATCGTCGGCGTGTCCGCTCGTCTCGTCGACTTCCTCCCTGGCTATCAGATTGAGAAGCAAGGCGACCGCTTCGTGCCGGTCCGCCCCAAGCACAGCATTGGTTCCTTCCATCGCCACTGGGGTAATTTCGCGCACAAGGTGCGCGTTTACTCCTACCTTCTCCGCCTCGGCCACGCCGGCGTCCAGCGCATGTCCGCGATGTCCGTCCTCGCCAGCCGCTACCTCTTCACCCGTCTGGGTAAGCAATTCCCGTCCCTGCCGACTGCCGCCGATGGCGTGCCGCGTATGCATGAGTTCATCCTCACGCTCACGGAAGAGGACTTCAAGCGCATCGAAGCTGCCGGCATCCCGCGTGCG
>CAITUF010000221.1 GCA_903895475.1 uncultured Opitutia bacterium
CGCGCCCAGGTTCGCGCCCAGGCCTGCGAGGAGGTCGCCGAGCGTTTCGCCGGCCTGCGTAAGGCCTTGGTCGGACGCGATCCTTCCGGTCCTGCCCCGACCATCGAACTGCGTTCGGTCGAGGCCGCCGAGGTCGTCGCCCGCCGCCGTGCCGAGGAGGCGCGCCTGGCGCTCCAGCAGGCCTTGCTGGAGATGAACCAACTGCGCGGCGCTCCTTCGCTCGCTCCGCTTGCCGTCAAGGCTCCGGTGCTCGCGCTCAAGGATGCCCCGAAACTCGAGGAGCTCCTGGCCGCCGCTCCGCAGGGCAACTTCTCCTACCGCATGCAGGTGCTCGAATCCGAGCAGATGAGCCTACAGTCCGACCTCGCGCGCTCGGATAGCGTGCCGGGTTTCACCGCCGGGCCTTACGTCTCGCAGGACCGCGTCGGCGGGCGTGAGACCATCGTGGGCCTTCGCTTCGACATCCCGCTACCGGTTACCGGCCGTGCTGGTTCCGCCGAGCGCGCGGCCAACGAACGTAAGCGGCAGTCTAAAGCTGCCATTTCCGCGGCCTGGCGCGACGTCGAGAAGGACCTCGGCCAGACTTGGCTTTCCTACGCCTCCAAGATAGACCAGTTGCGGATGCACAAGGACGACCCGGCGGTGCGCTTCGCGGAAGCCGCCAGACTCGCCGAGTCTCACTTCCGTGCCGGCGCCTTGTCGCTGCAGCTCTTCATGGATGCCCAGGCGGGTTACCTCGAGGCCGTCGACTCCGCGTTGCTCATCCAGGAGCAGGCCGTCGAGGCTGGCTTCCACCTACGCGAACTGAGCGGCGTGTCCTTCAGCCCTGTCGTCACCCGATGAGAAGCCTCGACCTTATCTTGGTCGCCGTCGTGCTGATCGGCTGCGACAAGGCTGGTTCGGCCCAAGTCGCCGAAGGGCATGCGCACCCGCCGAAGGCCGCCGAGTTCAAGAAAGGGCAGGGCCTGCTGCTGACCCCGGAGGCGATCGAGTTCATCGGGCTGCGCAAGGCCGAGGCCCAGGCCAAGGCCGACCGTGTCATGGTGCCGGCCCAGGCGCTGCTCAGGACTTCGGAAGGAGCTTTCGTGTTCGTCGAGAACGGGGAACGCTGGTTGCGCACCGCGGTCAAGTTCGGCGCCGAATTCGACGGGTCGGTTCAGGTCGCCGACGGCCTGCTCGAAGGCGACGTGATCGCCGTCGCGGGCGTGCGGGATCTCTGGCTTGCGGAACTTCAAGCCGTCAAGGGAGGCGTCGGCTGCGCCGACGGTCACTGAGATGGTCGCCGCCCTTGCCCGCTGGTCGATCCGCCGCCGCGGTGCGGTGCTCACCTGCGCCTTGCTGCTTTGCTTGCTGGGGGTCTGGTCCGCCGCCCGCGTCCCGATCGATGCCATGCCCGACATCACCGGTCCGCAGGTGCAGATCAACACCGCCTTGCCTTCCTTCGCCGCCGACGAAGCGGAGTCGCGCGTCACCATCCCGCTCGAATCCGAGCTGTCAGGCTTGCCGGGCTTGGTCGAGTTCCGGTCGCTCTCCAAGACCGGTCTGTCGCAGGTCACGCTCATCTTCGAGGACGGCACCGACATCCTTCGCGCGCGTCAGCTCGTGACCGAGCGGATCGGACAGGCCACCGGCAGCCTGCCGCCGGGCGCCGTGCCCGTGATGGCGCCGATCAGCACCGGACTCGGCGAGATCGTCTACTACTCCATCGGCTACGCCGCCGACGCCAAGGCGCCGGCCGACGAGTCCGCGCGCCTGCGTGAGTTACGCCTGCTGCATGACACGCGCGTGCGCCCCGCGCTCCGCTCCACGCAAGGGTTGGCCGATGTCAATGTCATCGGCGGGCACGAGCGGCAGATGCTCGTCGAGCCCGACCTCGCCAAGCTGGCCAAGTCAGGCGTACCCATGTCTGAACTGCTCCGCGCCGTCCGTCGTAATACCGAGAACGCCGGGGGCGGCGTCGTCTCGCTCGGCGGTGAGGCCTTCACCGTCCGTGCCGACACCCGAGTACGGACCGCCCAGGATATCGCCGGCATCCCGCTGCGCCCAGCCGGCCTTGGTCCCGCCGTGACCGTGGGCGATGTCGCCCGCGTTTCGATTGGCAACGCCTCCCGCATGGGCGCAGCCACCGTCGACGGCAAGGAGGCCGTCGTCGGCGCGGCCATCATGCTCGCCGGTGAGAACTCCCGCGAAGTCTCGAAACGCGCGGTCGAGAAGCTCGCCGCCATCGGTACCCACCTGCCGGAGGGCGTGAAGCTCACCGTGCTCTACGACCGCTCCGACCTCGTCGGCGCGACCATCCGGACCGTCGAGACGAACCTCTTCGAAGGGGCGCTAATCGTCATGGTCGTCTTGCTGGTGTTGCTCGGACATTGGCGGGCCGCGTTACTCGTCGCACTGGCGATCCCCTTGTCATTCCTCCTCCTCCTCACGGGCATGGCCGCCTCCAAGGCCAGCGCCAACCTCATGAGCCTCGGAGCCATCGACTTCGGCCTCATCGTCGA
>CAITUF010000222.1 GCA_903895475.1 uncultured Opitutia bacterium
ATATCAGTGTCCGTCGGACTTAAGGCAATGGTCGCATACGGTACCCAACTGAACTTGGGCTTACCGTCCTTCTCGGTCTCTCCCGTGGTGACCTTCTTCAGCAGTACAGCATTCACATCACCCTTGTAGGCGATGGGGTTACTGAGCGACATCGGGTTGGGCGAGACCGGGATGCGTTCGCGGCCCATTTGCAAGGCAAGCTCGGGTACTTTGCGCGGGAAGTTCCACCACGCGAAGCGGAGCGCGCACTGGCGCGATTCAACTTTCGGCGCGTCGGCCGCAGGTAAGGGGAGAGCACCCAGGCAGAGCAGGGCTAAACAAAGACGGAGCCAAAACATGGAATTAGATTTCGTTCGCGTTCAGCCAGCGCGTCGACGTCGCCTTGAAGCGACGGCCGAAGAGGCGGTTGACGTTGGCGCTGTGGACGGGCGCACCCGGCGCGAGCGGGGTACGTTCAAACTGATCCACGATCGGCTTGGTGTCGTATTCGGACGTCGCGGTGCCGTTGTTGTTACGGTAGTCCTGTTTCCGGCGGTTCGGTTCGACCCAAGCTGGGCCGACGAATTCCGTGGTGCGCTGGACGACGACTTCAATCCAAGCCTTGCCAATCGGGTTACCCGAGTTGTCGAGCGCTTCGCCGTAGGCACGCACCACGAAGGTGTCGGAGCGGGCCGTCAGGTTGGGTCCGATGGAGTTCAGGACATCCTTCTGCGTGACGATGCCTGGTGCGCCCAGCCCAGCACTGACCGTACCTTGGCTACCGGTCTTACTCATCGAGCGGAGTGTCGGGAAACGGTCTTGGGCCGGCAAAGGCAGGTAGGGCGCCGAGAGCGCTTGGCCCGGAACGGCCGCGAACGTGCCACCGGCATTGTTGATGGCCTGGTCATTGATGCTGGTCGAGTCGATGGCCGCCTGCAGCGCGCCCTTCAGGCCGAAATTGTCCGAGGCGATCAGACGCCGGTTGATGAAGTCGGAGAGCGACATGAACGGTCCGCGTTTCCGGACTTCTTTCACCACCGCAGCAGCGAGGGTGTCGATTTCGCTGTCGGTGAGTTCGCGGTACGCCGTCCAGGGGGAGGTGGCACCGTCGTTATTACCGAAGGCGCGGGCGAAGCGGGTGAGCGCGGTCCCCGTGGAGACACCCGAGGCGTCGGGGATCTTCTGCCCACGGAGGGAGCCAAGCACGGCCTTCCAAGCCGCCTTGGAGGTCGAGTTCACGTTGAAGCCGCCATCGTAGAGCGAGTTCGTTGGGATGAACGCTGGGTGGGGAAACGCGAAGGGCTGGCCGCCCGTGGCTGGTGCATAGGCGACGCGTTTGTTAGCGAGCGGGTTGCTGCCCTTGTCGAGGGCGTCCTTGATGCCCGCAATCTTCGTCAGGTCGGTCACGCCGTTGGCGGTGAGCGCGAGGGCTTGATCGGCCTTGACCTTCGCGTCGGTCGGCAGGTTCGGTCCGCTCGGCCACGCCGAGGCGTTATCGCTGTAGGAGGTGACCTGCGCATTCAGGCCGCTAAAGAAATAACTATCCCAAAGCGCGAGGTTAGCGGCGAAGGCGTCGTCGGTACGGACGTTTGCATTGTGGCGAACGACACTCGAGCCACTGGCCTTGGCGACGTAGCCATGTTCGATGACGGCTTCCTCGCCGCCGCCCTTGGTGCCTGGCCAATCGCAGACCTTGGTGAGACTCTTAATGCCCGGGTGGG
>CAITUF010000223.1 GCA_903895475.1 uncultured Opitutia bacterium
GAACGTCGTCCGCTCACCCTCGCTGAGCGTACCTATCTCCCGCAGATCCTCGCGGGCCACAAGGTCACCTGGGACAACATGGTGCGACCCTCCGTGACGCTCCAGTATCCGGAGGAACGCCCCACCATCCCTAATGGTTATCGCGGCGTCCCCACGCTCGTGCGCGACCCGAACGGCCGCGAGAAGTGCGTCTCTTGCCAGCTCTGTGAATTCGTCTGCCCACCGAAGGCCATCCGCATCACGCCGGGCGAAATCGCCCCGACCGCGACCAACGCGCACGTCGAGAAGGCGCCGCTAGAGTTCGAGATCAACATGCTGCGCTGCATCTACTGCGGCCTCTGCCAAGAAGTTTGCCCAGAAGAAGCCATCTGGCTCCAGAGCCAGTATTCGATGACTGGCACGAACCGTGAGATGATGGTCAACAACAAGGCCAAGCTCTACGAACTCGGCGGCACCTTGCCGGACAGCCACTACAAGTGGGACCGCAAGAAGGCTGAAGCCGAGCGCCAGGCCGAGTCGGGTCATTGAGTTCTCGCTGTGCATACCAGCGCTGCGCGGTCAGGTGACCAAGCGACCGCGTGCACGTTGCCCATTTGTCACTCTCTCACGCCTTACCCGCGGTAGGCGTAGTTTGCTTTTCAGAACCTTCTCCCTTTTATCACCCGCATGTCCTCTCTCTTTTCTCCGCTTAAAGTCGGTGCCCTCACGCTCCCGAACCGCGTGCTGATGGCCCCGCTCACGCGTTGCCGCGCCGAAGGTGCCAACGTGCCGACTGCCCTGATGGCCGAATATTATGCCCAGCGTGCGAGCGCCGGCTTGATCATTGCCGAAGCGACGACCGTGAGTCCTCGCGGGCACGGCTACCCGAACACCCCGGGCATCTACAGCGACGAACAAGTCGCCGGATGGAAGCTGGTCACCGATGCCGTCCACGCCAAGGGCGGCCGCATCTTCCTACAGCTCTGGCACGTCGGTCGCATCTCGCACCCCGACTACCAGCCGAACGGCGAACTCCCCGTGGCCCCCTCCGCCATCGCCCCGAAGGGCCAGCTCTGGACCGGGAAGGCCATGGCTGACTACGTCGTACCGCGCGCCCTGCGAATCGAAGAAATGCCTGGTATCGTGGCCGAATACGTCCGCGGGGCTCGCCTCGCCAAGCAGGCCGGCTTCGACGGCGTCGAAATCCACAACGCCAACGGCTACCTCCTCGACCAGTTCCTGCGCGATGGTACCAATAAGCGTGAAGACGGTTACGGTGGCTCGGTCGAGAACCGCGCCCGCCTCACCTTGGAAGTCACCGCCGCCGTCGTCTCCGTCTGGGGCTCCGACCGCGTCGGCATCCGTCTCTCCCCCGGCGGCGTGTTCAACGATATGCATGACTCCGACCCGCAGCGCACCTTCAGCTACGTCCTCGGCGAACTCTCCAAACTCGAGCTCGCCTATGCGCACGTCACCCGCGTGACGGCTCAGGACATCGCGCACGGCGCCAAGGACGGCGTCGGCCCCCAGGAACTCCGCCATTGCTTCAAGGGCGTACTCATCACGGCCGGTGGCTTTGACCGCCCGCAGGGGGACGCCGCCATCCAAGCCGGCTGGGCGGATGCCATCGCCTTCGGCGTGCCCTTCCTGTCGAACCCCGACCTCCCGCGACGCCTCGAGCAAGGCCTCGCGCTGAATACCCCCGACGAGAGCACCTTCTACGCCTCTGGTGCTAAAGGTTATTCTGACTACCCGTTCGCCCAGTAACGGGTCGGGCGACCTCGGGTCGTCTTTCATGAACGGGTTTGAGGCTGCCGCTCCCGTGGTCGCCTCTGCTTCCGGCCACTTCCCTCTTCCCTCCCCGCAAGGTCAGGGCTAGAAGTGCACGAGTACCTCCGGGTACCCTCCGAGTCCACATGTCCGTCCCTCCTCCCATTCCGAACCCGATCGAACGTCCGCTCGCTCCGACCTATATCATCGGACACAAAAATCCGGACGCGGATGCGATTTGTTCGGCGATGGCCTATGCGGCCTTCAAGGAAGCCTCCGGGCAACCTGGTTACGTGGCGGCACGTTGCGGCAACTCTAACGCACGCATTGACGCGATTCTAAACCGCTTCGGCGCCACGCTGCCGGAATTCGTCGGCGACGTCACCCCGCGCGTCGAAGATATCATGGAGCGCAACCCGTATGTCGTCTCGATTGACGACACCTGCGCGCGCGCCCTCGAGCTCCTCGACCTGCACGACGTCCGTGCCCTGCCCGTCCTCGACCGTGAAGGCCGTCTCGACGGCTACGTCTCCATCTTCGGCCTCGGCGACTACTTCATCCCCAAGCCTAAGCGCGCGACCGCGATGCGTAAGGTGCACAGCTCGATTGACGCCATCATCCGCTCCATCGGCGGGACCGAAGTCATCGCCTTCGACCAGACTGCGGTCGATGAACTCTATGTGCGCGTCGCCGCCATGGAACTCGAGTCCTTCGGCAAGTCCGCGACGGTGGAAGGTATCCCCAACAACAAGAGTATCATCGTCGTGGGCGACCGGGATGACGTGCATCGCCGGGCCATCAGCATGGGCGTGCGCCTCATCATCGTCACCGGCGGCCACCGCATGAAGGCGGAGACCCTCGCCCTCGCCAAAGAAGCTAAAGTCTCCGTCGCCTACGCCGACACGGACAGCGCCACCACGGCTTGGGCCGTGCGCGCCGCCACGCTCATCAGCGGCCTCGTCCAGCGCGATGCCCCTCGTTTCAGCCCGCAGGAGAAGCTCGGCGTCATCCGCCGGCGCATCATCCAGTCCAATGCGTTGATCTACCATGTCATTGACGAGGCCGCCCGCCTCGTCGGCGTGTTCTCGAAGTCTGATATCCTCAAGCCCGTGCGCACCCGCCTGGTGCTCGTTGACCACAACGAGCTCTCCCAGGCCGTCGATGGGGCTAACGAGGTTGAAATCGCCGAAGTCGTCGACCACCACCGCCTCGGCAACCCGCACACCACGCAGCCGATTCTCTTCATAAACCGCCCGCTGGGTTCGACTTGCTCGATTGTGGCCGACATGTTCCAGACCGCTGGGCTCACGCCCAGCCCGCAGATCGCCGGCCTCATGATGTGCGGTATCATCTCGGATACCCTGCTCCTCCAAAGCCCGACGACCACGCCGCTGGACGTTTCACTGCTGGCTTGGTTGACCCGCATCGCCGACGCCGACCCACGC
>CAITUF010000224.1 GCA_903895475.1 uncultured Opitutia bacterium
ATGCGATGTCCTCGCATCCCTACCCAAGGCACGCCCTCCCCCGCTCCTCCATACTCACTACTCGCCGCTTACATTTGCACCTTTGCACAGGCCGCCGGCCGATTGGCACTTTTGCACTGTCTATCCCCCTGTCCCCGGTTCCCCTTTTCGTTAGGACAGCACGCCTCGCTGTCCCTACCTCTTCCGCAGCCACCCGATCAACTTGCTGAACCAGCGGGTGGGCTGGGCGGCAGACCCGCGGCGTTCGCGGAGGAGGACGAGGATTTCTTGGCGGCCGAATAGCGTGGCATAGTCGACTGGCGTTGAGCCGCCTTGATCGGCGAGCGGGTCCGCGCCCGCATCGAGCAGCAGCGTCGCGATCTCTGCATAGCCCTTAAAGGCTACTCCGCCCAGCGGCGTCTGGCCCTTCTCGTTGCGGAGGTCGACGGTCGCGCCGGACTTCAAAAGCATCCTCACGACCTCGGTCTTCCCGTGGTAGCTAGACAGCATCAAGAGCGTGTTGCCCTTGGCGTCGCGCAGGTTCACGTCGAGCCCTTGCTTCAGCAACTCTGACAACTCCGCAGCCTTCCCTTGGCGGGCTAGCTCGGCGGCAGCCTCGGGGAGGAGTGTTTGGTCGGGAGTACCCATCGAGTTGGGATATTTGCGGATTAGACGGACCTTGAGAAGCCCGAACCCTAGCAAGGCGCGATTGCACCGGTCTCGTTGTCGCTCGACAGGGGTGGGTGTCGGTAGAGGATAGCGAAAGGTTCGTCATGTCCAAGCGTCGCATCATCCTCGCCGGCGGTTCGGGTTTCCTCGGGAGGCTCTTGGCGGAACGTTTGGTGAGCGCGGGCGATGAAGTCGTGGTGTTGACCCGTCAGCCAGATCTGATGCGTCACGACTATCGGGAGGTCGCCTGGGATGGGCGAACCTTGGGTCCATGGGCCGAGGAGTTCGAGGGCGCCCACGCGGTGATCAATTTCGCCGGTAAGAACGTCAACTGCCGCTACACCCCGGAGGCCTTAGGCGAAATCAACGCCTCGCGGGTCGATTCCGTCAAAGTCGTGGCGGCAGCCATTCGTTGCTGTGCACGTCCGCCGCAGGCGTGGATTCAGGCTGGCTCGATGGCCATCTATGGTGACGCCGGGGAGGCCCTCTGCACGGAAGACGCGCCGCCTGGTGAGGGTATCCCCGTGGACACCTGCCTCCGCTGGGAGCGGGCGTTTGCGGAGAGTCCTACTCCAGGGACGCGGCGTGTCTGGTTGCGCATCAGTTTTGTCCTAGGCCGTCGGGCTGGCGCCCTGCGTTTCCTCGAAACCATCACGAAATGTTTCTTGGGCGGTACCGTCGGGTCTGGTCGGCAGTATATCAGTTGGATTCATGAAGAGGACATGATGCGCGTCTTCCAGCGCACCTTGGACGACGCGGCGCTCGAAGGCGTATTTAACGTCGCCACCCCGCATGCTGTACCTAACGCCGTCCTCATGTGCGAGCTCCGCCGGGTCCTGCACCGTCCCTGGTGCCCGCCAACCCCTGCGTGGCTCATGCCACTAGGGTGTTGGCTCTTCCGGACCGAGCCCGTCCTTGCCCTCACTGGCCGCCGCGGCATCCCCGCACGTTTGACCGCCGCCGGCTTTACGTTCCAGCATCCCGAGTTAGCGGGGGCGTTGGATGACCTGTACCGGAAAGGGTAGGGGAGCGACTGGGTCACGCCCGTGCGGAGGTCGCTACAGGGTTAACTCGATACAGCTAGGGCAGCACGCGGTGCTGCCCTAACCCGATAACTTGGCGAGCATCCTTAGGTCGCTGCACAACCGCTAGTCACTAGGACCCCGTTTATTCTTAACCCCGCCCGACCACTTCCCGGTAACGCTTCTCGTAGTCGGGGTGGTTGGTGCCCATCCAGCGGTCCCAGAGGTTGAAGTAGAGGCCGAAATTTCCTTTGAAGCTGTCGTGGTGCTGGATGTGGTTCGTTGGGGTGCTGAAGAACTTGCCGAGCCAGGAATCC
>CAITUF010000225.1 GCA_903895475.1 uncultured Opitutia bacterium
CCCCAAGGCACGCAAGCCTAAGGCCACCGCGCCTGATGCTGCTGCCCCTGCCGCCGCCCCAGTGACCGACGTCACCGCTGCCGCGGGCGCTGCCCCTGCGGCTGCCCCCGAGCGCAAGGAGATCACCGCCAAGGAACTCCTTGGTGAAGAAATCGGCGAGATCAAGGTGCGTCGCGCCAAGGGCTCGAAGAACATCACCGTTGGCATTGTCCACGTCCTCGCGACTTTCAATAACACCAAGGTTACCATCACCGATGCCAACGGCAACGTGATCTCTTGGGGTAGCGCCGGTCGCCACCAGTTCCGTGGTTCCCGCAAGTCCACCGCTTACGCCGCTCAGGTTGTCTGCCAAGAAGCCGCCAAGCTCGCTATGGCTCACGGCCTTAAGGACGTCTCCGTTCGCGTGAAGGGTCCAGGTATGGGTCGCGACAGCGCCATCCGTGCCTTGCAGCTCCTCGGCCTTAACGTCTCTTCGATCGTCGACACCACGCCGATTCCTCACAACGGCTGCCGCCCGCCCAAGCGTCGCCGCGTCTAAGTCTTTCCCGCTTTCCGCATCACCGTCCGGTTATGGCAACCCGGGCGGGTCCTTCCCTCCGCCACCTCTACAAATAAAAAACTCCTATGTCTCGTTACACCGGTCCCACCACGAAGCTCAACCGTCGCTTCGGTCAGAATATTTTCCCCACCTCCAAGGGTGAAGAGCGCCGTCCATACCCTCCGGGTATCCACGGTAAGACCACGCGCCGCAAGGTGTCCGAATACGGCGTCGGCCTCAATGAGAAGCAAAAGCTTCGCATGATGTACGGTATGACTGAAAAGCAGTTCCGCCTTTCCTTTGAGCGCGCTAAGCGTCAAGGCGGCGTCGCCGGCGACAACTTCCTCCGCATCCTGGAGACCCGCCTCGACAACGTCGTCTTCCGCCTCGGCTTCGCTAACTCCCGCTCCGCTGCTCGCCAGCTCGTCTCCCACGGCCACGTCCGTATCGATGGCCGCAAGGTGGACGTCGCCAGCTTCACCGTCGCCCCCGGCCACGAGATTGAAATCCGCGACCGCACCTCCTCCAAGCAGCTCGCCACCCGCGCTATCGAAGAAGGCCAGGGTCGGGCCGCCCCGGCTTGGCTCGTCACCTTGACCGACCAACTCAAGGGTCAGATGGTTCGTGAACCCGCGAAGGAAGAACTCCCGCGCGACATCAACGTCCAGATCATCGTCGAATTCTACAGCCGCTAACCCTCAGCCCATCCTCACGGAACCAACGTCATGTCTAAGCGACTCGGAAAATTCGAACTCCCCAAGGGCCTCAAGAAAGAGGAAGCATCCGCTTCCGGTACTTTCGCCCGTTACAGCGCCGAGCCTTTTGAGACAGGCTTCGGTCACACGATCGGCAATTCGCTGCGTCGCGTACTCCTGAGCTCCATCGAAGGCGCCGCCATCTCGGCCGTCACCATCGAAGGCGTCCAGCATGAGTTCCAGCCTATCGAAGGGGTCGTCGAAGACGTCACCGAGATCGTGCTGAACCTCAAGAAGGTCCGCATCCGTACCGAAGCGAACAAGCGTGAGGCCTTCAAGGGCACGATCGACGTCAATAAGACGGGCGTGATCAAAGCTTCTGACATCAAGTTTGAAACCAAGGGTGCCTCGGTATCCCTCGTCAATCCCGACACCATTATCTGCACGCTCGACCGCAAGCGCCGCTTCTTCGCTGAAGTGGAAGTGAGCATCGGCCGCAGTTGGGCTTCCGCCGAGGAAAACAAGAAGCCTGAACAGGCGATCGGTTCGATCCCTGTCGATTCCCTCTTCTCGCCCGTCACCGTCGTCAAGTACGCCGTTGAAAGCACCCGCGTCGGCCAGATGACCGACTACGATAAGCTAGTTCTCGAAATCTCCACCGACGGTCGCATCTCCCCGGACGAGGCCCTTAAGGAAGCGTCCGCCATCCTGCGTCACCACCTCGCCGTGTTCGACACCGTCTCCGCCGAGCCGGTTGAATTCGAATCCGGTAAAT
Source organism: uncultured Opitutia bacterium (assembly GCA_903895475.1). Taxonomy (GTDB): domain Bacteria; phylum Verrucomicrobiota; class Verrucomicrobiia; order Opitutales; family UBA953; genus UBA953. Next base: position 2,009 of record CAITUF010000225.1, read on the forward strand.
CTGAGGTCACGGAAGAGGTCAATCGCCTCCGCAAGCTCCTCAATATGTCGGTTAACGAAATCGAGCTCTCGGTTCGTGCTGCTAATTGCCTCAACAACGCCAACATCAACACCGTTGGTGAACTGGCGATGAAGACGGAGCAGGAGATGCTCAAGTACCGCAACTTCGGCAAGAAGTCGTTGAACGAAATCAAGGCTAAGCTCGAACAGCTCGGTCTGTCCCTCGGCCAGAAGATTGACGAGCGTCTGCTCGACAAGGGCGTTAACTCCTAATCACCACACCCTCTCATGCGTCACCGCACTCACCACAATGTCCTGGGGGTCAAGACGGCCCACCGTCGCTCCCTCGTCGCGAATCTCGCGGCTGCGCTCTTCACCAACGCTCGCATTACGACCACGCTTTCCCGCGCTCGTGCTGTCCGTCCGTATGCTGAGCGCCTCATCACGCTCGCCAAGAAGGCTGAACAGGCCACCGACAAGGGCGTCAAGCTGCACTACTACCGTCTCGCTCTGTCCCGTATCCGCAACGAGGACGCTTGCCACTTGCTCTTCACTGAGCGCGTGAAGCAATTCCTTACCCGCAATGGCGGTTTCACCCGTATCTACAAGATCGGTAACCGTAAAGGTGACGCTGCGGAAACGGCGCTCATCGAGCTCGTGGGCAAGGACGACAAGACCCCGGCCATGACGCCTAAGGCCAAGACGGCCCGTAAGCCCAAGGCTAAGAAGGAAGCGGCCGCACAGGCCTAACCTTTCTGGCGTAGGCGCCTATCCGAGACGCGTTCGCCTTCACTGGCGGCGCGTCTCGCCTTTTTAACCCCTCCCACTCCCTGCCATGCTTCAGCCCGTCGATCTCAGTGTCTTCCTGGCCTTTGTCGCTGGGCTTGTCGTGCTGGGGCTGTTTGGCCTTCAGGCATGGTATGATCGTCGGGACGCGCTCTTGTTTGATCATCGTCGCTTGAATTCGGCTTTCTGCTGCACCCGCTGTTCCCTGACCTTTGTTCGGCCCCGTCGCCGCGAAGAGGCTACTTGTCCTCACTGCGGCTGGAACAATGTTCGCCTCAAGTTCTGAACCCCTTTAACTTTCCCTCCATGGCTCCCCAGTCCATCGCAATTCTCGATTTTGGCTCGCAGTTGACCAAGGTCATCGCACGCCGCATCCGCGAGTGCAACGTTCACTCCCGTATTTATCCCTTCGGCGTCACCCCCGAAACCCTGCGCGCCGATGGCGTCGTCGGCGTCATCCTCTCCGGCGGCCCGGATAGCGTGAAGGCGAAGGGCTCGCCCCATCCGCACCCTGGCATCTTCGAGATGGGCCTGCCGGTCTTGGGTATCTGCTACGGCGTCCAGCTGATGGGCCAGATGCTTGGGGGCAACGTCGCCAGCAGCTCGCACCGCGAATACGGCCATGGCACCCTGTCTTTCCGCAAGGGTTCGCAGTTACTGCAGGGGCTTAAGTCTCCGCTTCGCATCTGGAATTCGCACGGCGACAAGATCACGCGACTCCCGCGTGGCTTCAAGGCTGTGGCTTCCACGGAGAATTCCGAGTGCGCGGTGATTGAAGACCCGAAGCGTCGTTTCTACGGAATCCAGTTCCACCCGGAAGTGGCCCACTCCGAGCGCGGTATCGATATCCTCCGCAACTTCTTGTTCCGCATCTGTGCCGCCAAGCCGACCTGGAAGATGGACGACTACGTCGAGACGGCGGTTCGCGAAATCCGCGAGAAGGTGGGCAAGGCTCAGGTTATCCTCGGCCTCTCCGGCGGCGTCGATTCCTCCGTGGCCGCGGCCCTCATCCAGCGCGCCATTGGCAAGCAACTGACCTGCGTCTTCGTCGACAACGGCCTGCTCCGTCTCAACGAACGCGCCCAGGTCGAGCAGATGTTCCGCGGCAAGTTCAAGGTCGACCTCCGCGTCGTCGACGCTTCGGAGACCTTCCTCCGTAAGCTCAAGGGCGTCACCGACCCCGAGCGCAAGCGCAAGATCATCGGCCATGAGTTCATCAAGGTCTTCGAGCGCTCTATCAAGGAGGTCCAGGGCAAGAAGAAGGGGAAGGTAGAATTCCTCGCTCAAGGTACGCTCTACCCGGACGTCATTGAATCGCTTTCACCTAACGGCGGCCCTGCGGCCACCATCAAGAGCCACCATAATGTAGGCGGCCTGCCCAAGCATATGAAATTGAAGCTACTCGAGCCTTTGCGCGAGCTCTTCAAGGATGAGGTCCGTGCCCTCGGTGAAGCCCTCGGCCTGCCGCATGACATGGTCTGGCGTCACCCGTTCCCGGGCCCTGGCCTGGCTGTCCGTATCTGCGGCGACATCACTAAGGAGCGCCTCGAAGTGCTCCGGAAGGCCGACGATATCTTCATCAGCGAACTGCGTTCCTCGGGCCAATACGCCAAGGTCTGGCAAGCGTTCGCCGTCTTCCTTCCGGTCCGTAGCGTCGGTGTCATGGGCGATGGTCGCACCTACGACAATGTTTGCGCCCTGCGCGCAGTGACTTCTTCCGATGCCATGACGGCCGACTGGGCCCGTTTGCCCTATGATGTCCTCCAGCGTGCCTCGACACGTATCATCAACGAAGTGAAGGGCATCAATCGCGTGGTCTACGACGTCTCTTCCAAGCCGCCGGCGACTATCGAATGGGAATAGGCTGAGGTTTGCCCCGTTGACACCTTCGCCGCGCCCCCTTTCCTTGCAGGCTCGTGGCTGAACCCGCTTTCCAGGTCATCGCGCGCCGCTGGCGCCCCCGCCGCTTCGACGAACTCGTCGGGCAGGAGCACATCGTGCGGACCCTCCGGAACGCCCTGACGAGCAAGCAGCTGGCCCACGCCTACTTGTTTGTGGGTCCGCGTGGCACCGGGAAGACGACGACGGCCCGCGTGCTAGCCAAAGCCTTGAATTGCGCTGGTGGCCCGAAGGCCGACTTTTCCTTGGATGACCCGGTCAGCCTAGCAATCGAAGCTGGCAGCTGCCTCGATGTCATCGAAATCGACGCGGCTTCCAATCGTAAGCTCGAGGACGCCCAGAAGATCCGCGAGGAGTGCCAGTTCGCCCCCTCTAATTGTCCCTACAAGGTCTTCATCATCGACGAAGTCCACCAGCTGACGAAGGAGGCTTTCAATGCTTTGCTCAAGACGCTCGAAGAGCCGCCACCCTGGGTGAAGTTCATCCTGGCGACGACCGAGGCCGACAAGGTCCTGCCGACCATCACTTCGCGTTGCCAGCGGCTCGAATTCCACCCGATCTCCGAGGAGGTCATCGCCGCCCAGTTGACGCGTATTGTCAAGGCCGACGGCGTCACGGCCGATCAGCATGCGCTCACCGCCATCGCCCGTCTCGCTAATGGCGGGATGCGCGACTCGCAGTCTATCCTCGACCAAGTCATTTCATTCGCCGGCAAGAAGGTCACCGAAGCCGATGTGCTTTCGATTTACGGCCTAGCTTCTGCCCAGCAGGTCCAAGACCTCGGGAAGGCTATCGCTACGGGCGACGGCAAGACGGTTTTAGCTTTGTGCGATGCCTTCCATGCCGAAGGCCGCGACTTACTCCGCGTGCTGGCCGACCTACAAGGTCGTGTCCGACAGACGGTCTTAGACTCGGTGAAGTCAGGTGGCACGAGCGCCCTGTTGGGCGGTAGTTTGGCGACCGAGCAGTTGGTGCGTCTTTTGGAATGCCTGCAGGCGGGCGAGCAGGGGATTCGCCAAGGGCTCTCTCCTCGCGCAAATTTTGAGGTGACGTTGTTGAAGGCCATCGAGCAAAGTAGGTCGCGATCTATAGATAGCCTCATCAAAGATATCGCCGCTGCCGCAGCCGGTCTCCCTCGGGAGCCCGGCCAAAAAAAAATAAACCCATCGCCGGCGACACCAGCGGCAGAGGTCGTGGCTCCACGCGTAGCTGAGCCTATGCCCGGCCCCGTGGCCGAAGCGGTTGTTTTGGTCGCGAAGCCCGTGGCCCTATCCGCGGCTGCTTCCCGCGTAGACGAGACCGAAGAGTCGCCGATACCGCAACTGTCCGAGGAAGAGGCTATCATCGCGGAAAACCGTGAAGCGGAATCCTTCAACTTTGTCTTAAAGGCTTTGCCGGCGGTCACTGTTGCGGAGGTCGGCAAGGCATCCTTCCCTGGCGAAGAGGATTTTGACCATGCCGTGGCTTCATTGCCGCCGGGGCTCGCCGAGAAGCTACGCATCACCTTGGGTGCTGAGTTTACGGCCTTGCGCCCCATTCCTGCCGGCAAGCTCCGCAAGCCGCTCTAAACGTGGCCAAGGTTTTCGAGGTCGGCCTGATTTCTGACACGCACGGGAAGATGCGCCCCGAGGCCTTGCTCGCACTCGAGGGCTGTGCGGTTATTTTTCATGCGGGTGATGTGTGCGGAGAGGCCGTGCTGGAGGATTTGGCGACCGTGGCGCCCTGTCACGCCGTGGCTGGTAATTGCGACGCGGACCCCGAACTACCCCTGACCATTCAGCAGGAAGTCGCTGGGGTCCGTTTACTCATCCACCATGGCCACTTGCCAGTGGATGTGGCCCGTTTCCGTCCCGATGTAGTGGTGACGGGTCATACGCACGTCCCTAAGATTGAGCAGGTCGGCTCCGTGCTTTATGTGAACCCGGGGAGCGCGGGTCCGCGGCGATTCAACCTTCCGGTGACGGTCGCGCGGCTCACAATCAGTGATGGCCGCCCCGCTGCCCGCCTCATCGAACTTCCGGTCGCATGAGTCAGGCGTTACCCATCGATGCCCTCAAGGAGCCACTCGTCGTAGCCTGTGGACGTACCCGCCGTATCGTCCTCCGCGCCCCGACGGGGTCGGGTAAGTCGACCCGGATTCCGCAGATGCTTTTGGACCTGGGCCTAGTGCAGGGACAAATCGTCGTCCTCCAGCCACGCCGTATCGCGGCCCGACTTTTGGCTGCACGCATTGCCCAAGAGCGCGGGGTTAAGCTGGGCGGTGAAGTCGGTTACCAGATACGTTTTGAGCGCGTCGAATCCGCGGACACGCGCATCAAGTTTGTCACCGAGGCCTTGCTGCTTCGGCAGATGGCTTCGGACCCACAACTCAAGGGCGTCGGCGCGGTGGTCTTCGATGAATTCCATGAGCGGAACTTGCATTCCGATGTCGCCTTGGCGTTGGCCCGTCAGCTCCAGGAGTCCGGCCGGCCAGACCTGCTGATTATCGCGATGTCTGCCACCCTCGACACGGAAGGTGTGGCTCGCTGGATGGGCAATGCCGAGACTTTAGCGGCCGATGGTCGGGCTTACCCGGTTGATATCGAGTATGTGCCGGTCGCCCGCACGTCCACGCGTCCGGTCTGGGATTTGGCGGCAGAGCAGGTCGGCCGTATCCTACACGAGGAGCCCGAGGGCGATATCCTCGTCTTCATGCCGGGTGGCTATGAGATTATGCGCACCATTGGTGCGGTTCGTAACCTCCGCGAATCTGGCGGCGTCGATATCTTGCCGCTCTATGGCGAATTACCCCCGGAAGAACAAGACCGCGCCGTTCGTCCGGGCCCCCGCCGTAAAGTCATCGTCGCGACCAATGTCGCCGAGACCTCGCTGACCATTCCGGGCGTCCGGGCGGTCGTCGATGCTGGCTTGGCCCGGATTGCCCGTTTCGACGCCTTGCGTGGTATCGACACGCTCATGGTGGAAGCAGTCTCGCAAGCTTCCGCCGAGCAGCGTGCAGGCCGCGCTGGCCGTACGGGCCCTGGGCGTTGTATCCGCCTCTGGTCGCATACGGATCATCAAGCGCGCCCGTTGCGGGAAGTCCCGGAAATCAAGCGCGTCGACTTGGCGGAAACCATCCTGCTCCTACTCTCTTCTGGTTGGGGCGACCCAGCGACCTTCCCTTGGTATGAAAAGCCCGAGCCGATAGCACTACAGCGCGCGGTCACCGTTTTGACGGACCTCGGGGCGTTAGATGGGCGTGGTGCGTTAACCACGTTGGGTCGGCGGATGGCTATCTTCCCGGCGCACCCACGTTATGCCCGCATGCTCATGGCAGCGGATGAGCTGGATTGCGTCGCCGAAGTAGCGGCCATCGCCGGTCTTTCCCAAGGGCGGGATTTAATGCTGCGTAAGGTCGATGAACGCGTCGAGCGCGAGCGCGATGCCATCCCCGCCGAAGAAGGCTCCGATTTCTTCACGCGCTTGGCCTTGCTGCAGCGGGCGTCGGAGTTAAAGTTCGACCCCGAAGCCTGTGATCGCATCGGCGTGCATGGTCAGGCTGCCCGCCAGGCCGAACAGGCCGCCCGACAATTCCTGCGCTTGGCGCAAGGGCAGGGGCTCCGCATATCCGACCGACCAGCGGCTCCCGAAAACATCCGACG
>CAITUF010000226.1 GCA_903895475.1 uncultured Opitutia bacterium
GCGGCTTCGACCTCATCCAGGCCCGGCTCGACTTCACCAAGCAGGAGGCCATCGTCACGACGGTTGCCGCCCCCCTCGCCCGACCGATCTCCATGATCGCCCTCCCCGGCCACCGTCTACTCATCGCCGAATACTGCCGGGGTAATTCGCTGGCCGCGGGTACAAGTACACCTGGCCGGCTTATTCTGCTCGAACCTAAGTAAGCCCAGCGGCGGGCGGCCGCCCCTCGCGCCCGCTCGTATCAGCCTGCCTTACGGGGCCAGTTTTGTCGCTTAGAAGGTTATTTCACGATCGCCGCTGACGAGCCCGTCGTTGGGATAATGAGCAACGGCAACTATTCTTATACAAAATTTGGTGGATTGAAAGCCGTCCAGAGGCCGCCAGACTCTCGGCGCCATGAAGCCATTCGCCCGCCTCGCGGCCCTCGCCGCTGAACCAAACCATGCAGTGACGGACCCGCTCAGCTTCATCGAATACGGCATCTACTTCGTCGCTGCGCTCGCCATCACCCTCTGGGTCGGGCGGACCCTCTTCCGCAGCGGCCGTGCCTTCCTGGTCGACGCCTTCCACGGCAATGCGGCGATGGCCGACTCGGTTAATAACCTTCTGATCATCGGGTTCTACCTCGTGAACTTCGGTTTCATGCTGCTCTTCCTTTCGACCGGGACGCCCCCAGAGCGTGGCCTCACCGTGGCCGAGCACCTCAGCTGGAAGCTCGGCGTGGTTGTAATCGTCCTTGGCGTGATGCACTTGATTAACCTCATCGTCCTGAACGGCCTCCGGAACCGTGGCTTGAGCAGCACGCCGCCGCCCATCCATAAGGCCTAAGCAGTCGGTCGCTTGCGCAGGACGAAACTCCGGTAGCTCAATTCGCCACTCACGGCGTCGCGATGCAGTCGGGAGCCTTGGACGCCGGCGAAGTCGAGCCCGAGCCGATGCAGGAACCAAGGGAAGCAGGTGCGAATCATCGCCGTGTAGCGGGGGGTATTGAGTTCCATGCCGCGAACAACCTCGGGGTTGATGAGGCGCATCTTTTCCAGACGTAAAGTCGGATGCCGCGCCAAGTCTTCCACCCATGACACTACCTGCGACGGGTAGCGCAGGTCGGCATGGACCAACCGACCGCCCGGCTTAAGCACGCGAGCGGCCTCATCCATGAATTTCCGAAAATCTGGGTAGCAATGCGAAGCCTCGACATTCACCACCACATCGAACGAGCCATCCGGAAACGGTAGGGCCATCGCATCGCCTTGGACAAACCGAAGGTTGGCCACCTGGTGGCGGGTTTGGCAGTAGCGGATGCCCTCGGGGTTGAGGTCGAGCGCAACGTATTCCGCTGGGCCGAAGGTACGCGTCAGGTAGGACGCCCCGCCCCCGTGACCACAACTCACCTCGAGCACGCGGGCCCCAGCCAACCCAGCCGCTGCCGCGACGTGATGGTAGAGTTGAATGTTTGGACGGAACGGCTCATCGGCGGGTGCCAAGGGAATCCCCATCGGCGGCTCCGTCTCGAAGGCGTAGTTCAAAAAGTCGATACCTTGGGTACGGACGCGGCGGGTGAAGAACGGATACCACCAACGCCATAACGCTTGGCGCATCGCGGGCCGACCGAGAATTTCTTCGATTAACGCCATACCCCTTGCTCCACCAAAGCTTTAGTGGCGGCGGCGGACCAACCGCGATTGGCGACAGGATTAGCTGGGCTTGGATGTGGCACCTTCGCAAAGGTTACCAGCAACCCATCGAGGGCCTCGCGGGCACGCTCTTCGGCATAGCCGCCGACGCCGACGACCGTCGTCACGCCCAAGGCTTCGACCATCGTGCGCAGGAGTTTATCGCAGGCCTTATTCACGGGAGCCATCGCCTCAGCTGGTAATTCCTCGGGCACCACGTTGCGACCCAATTTGGTGTTCTCCAAGAAAAGCAGCGGGCAATAGTTGTGCACCAAGTGTTCCGCAAAGAAGCGGTCAGGCGTCGCAAAGCGCTCCTGGAACAGCCCCCATAGGCGACGACCGCTGACCTCGGAGCGATGGCACGCGAACCCCGTCACCTTTTTACTCGGATGTTCGACGGGCGGGCGCCCCACCGGCATCGCCAAGCCCAACCAGTCACGGACGACGGCAACCTCGCCAAACGGCACGCCCGTCTGCGCCATCCCAAACGGCCCGGGATTCATGCCTAAGAACAGCACGCGACGGGTTCCGGCGGCTGCATAACGCCGCAAGTAAGCCTCGTGGGCCTCCCAAGCGTAATCCAACGGCCGATAGACCAAGTCCGCCGGCTTCGGGAAGGACAAACCCGCGAGCGCCTTCCGTAACGCAAGCGTCGCTGGGATGACTCGGGAAGCGGGCATGCCAGCATCACAACCCCGACCCCTCGGCGGGTCGAGCCGGAAGGCACCCGCCCGGCGGGTGCGATTTCCCCTTGCGCTTCCGGCAGGGGGATAAAAAGTCCACGCCTACTCACGTGAGCAAACCAACGCCTTGGACCACTAAAGACGCCGAAGACTACTACGGCTTCAAACGCTGGGGAGGTAACAACTTCTCCGTCGATCCGCAGGGCAACCTGTGCGTCCACCCGAAGGGGGACCACCGGAAGATCCGCATTGCCGACATCATCAAGGAAGTCGAAGCCTCGGGCCTCAAGCCCCCGCTGACCATCCGCGTGCAGGACATGCTGCGCCAGCGCGTCATTCAGATTAATGAAGCGTTCCGCAAGGCCATCGACGAAGAAGGCTACGAAGGCCGTTACCGCGGTGTCTTCCCGATCAAGGTTAACCAACTCCGCGAAGTCGTCGAAGAAATCCTCGACGCCGGTGAAGAATATGACTTCGGCCTCGAAGCCGGCTCCAAGCCCGAGCTCATCATCGCACTCGCGCTGCTCGAGAACCGGAAAGCCCTCCTCATCTGCAACGGCTACAAAGACGAAGAGTACATCGAGCTCGCCCTCATGGGCCGCCGCCTCGGCAAGCAGACCATCATCGTCGTCGAGCAGCTCTCCGAAATCGACGCCATCATCCGCATCGCCCGCCGCATGGGCGTGCAGCCGCAGATCGGCCTCCGCGTCAAGCTCACCACCGCCGGCGAAGGCAAGTGGGCGGACAGCACGGGGGAGAACGCAAAATTCGGCCTCACCGCTTCCGAGATTGTCGAAGTCGCCCAGCGCCTGACTAAGGCCAGGATGAAGGACGCGCTACGCCTCGTCCACTTCCACATCGGCTCACAGGTTCCGAACATTGGCACCATCAAGAAGGCCGTGGTCGAAGCCACCCGCTTCTACTGCGAACTTAAGCGCATGGGCTTCCCCATGGGCCTACTCGACGTCGGTGGCGGCTTAGGTATCGACTACGATGGCAGTCGTTCGGCGTATGAGTCCTCCATGAACTATAGCATGGAAGGCTACGCCCGCGACGTCGTCGCGAACATCAAACAAATCTGCGAAGAAAGTAACGTCGCCCTCCCGGACATCGTCTCGGAATCCGGCCGCGCCCTCGTCGCCCCACACTCGATCCTCATCTTCGAAGCCGTTGACCGCATCACCCGCGACGAAGGCAAGGTCGACCTTTCTAAGGGCAAGCCGCACCAGCTAATCAGCGAGCTCGAAGCCATCCGGAAGAACAAGCGGAAGTTTGACCCGCTAGAGCGCTACCACGACGCTAAGGAAAAGCGCGAAGAAGCCCATGCCCGTTTCAGCCTCGGCAACCTGAAGCTCGAGGAACGCGCGCTGGCCGACCGGCTCTTCTGGGACATCTGTCGCCAGATCCGCGCCGACCTCGCCCACACTGCGGATATCCCGGATGAGTTGGCCCGCCTGGACTCCATGCTGGCCGAGCAGTATGTCTGTAATTTCTCGGTCTTCCAATCCCTGCTCGACCACTGGGCCTTGGATCAGCTCTTCCCGATCGCCCCGATTCACCGCCTCAATGAGCGCCCCACGGTCCAGGCCACGCTCGTTGACATCACGTGCGACTCCGACGGCAAGGTGGATGACTTCATCGACTTGGAGGACGTTCGCAAGACGCTCGCCCTGCACCCATTCAAAGCCGGAAAACCCTACTATATTGGGGCCTTCATGGTCGGTGCCTACCAAGACATCATGGGCGATTTGCACAACCTCTTTGGCCGCGTGAACGAAGCCCACGTCTTCCTCGAAGACGATGAAGCCGATGGGTTCTACATCGAAGAAAGCATCCCGGGCTACTCGGTCGAACGCATCCTCGGGATGATTCAGTACAACGCGGAAGACCTCTGCCGCATGCTTAAGCGCCAAGTGGATAAGGCCACTAAGGCTGACTCCGTCCGTCCCCGCGAAGGCGTGGCGATGGTTGACCTCTACGAGCGTCTGATTCGTGGCCGCACCTACCTGATCCCGGAGCGCGAGGAGAAGCCGGTGAAACCGGTGAAGCTCAAGAAGGTTCGCCCGAAGGGCAAGTAAGCCTTAGGCTAGAATCAGCTTCAGACGCTTAAGCTCTTCCAGCGTCAGCGCGGGGGCTTCGCGGAGATTCTCGTACGAATCGACGTTGGCGAGCCAGGCCCAGTGATCACCGCAATCGAGCCGCTCCATGAAACGGAGCCGGAGCGTGGCGATGGCGCCCTTCAAACGATAGAGGCCATCGGCGACATGTTCGACCTCGCCCCCGAGCTGGGCGACCTTGTCGACGTTGTGGCCGGACTTCTTGCCGAGAAGCTTAATGTGGTTGGCCTGGTCTTGCGCGAGATAGTTGAGCAAACCAATCGGGTTAGCCTCGAGGTTCTCCAACGTCTTAGTGTCCTTGTACACACCGACGATAAAGCGTTTGGGCTTCATCGAGATTGGCGTCACGTAACTGCAAATATTAAGGTTACCCTTACCCTTCGCAGTCGTAGCCAGACTGTAGATAGGGCCGTCGACACGGTTCCATGGTTTAACTCGAATGCCGGGCATAGGGTAGGGTTTCTTTTAGTCAGCCAAGCGGTGCTTCTGTTCCCCCTTTTTTTCTGTCCAACCACCGCCCCCTGAAATAGACCTAGGTATGCCTTTCCGCCTATTTTTGACCGCCCTCGCCGCCCTAATGTCGCCGGTCGGGTCGCCCGGCGCCGAGAGCCCCCCCACCCTAAAGAAGGACGTGCCCTACGTCGAAAACGGCCATGCCCGGCAGAAACTCGACCTCCGGTTCCCCGCTGACCCCAAGGGTGCACCCGTGGTCCTCTGGATTCACGGTGGCGGGTGGGTCATGGGCGGTAAGGAAAACCCGCCCATCGCGGCCTTAACCGCCCGAGGGTATGTCGTCGCGTCGATGAATTACCGCTTCTCAACCCAAGCTCCCTTTCCTGCCCAGCTCGAAGACGCCCGCGCTGCCGTCAAGTGGCTGCGCACGCACCAGGCCGACTACGGCTACGACGGCAAGCGCATCGCGGCTTGGGGACACTCAGCGGGCGGCACGATGGTTTCGCTCATCGGAGCGCGTCAGGATCAAGGCACCGAAGTCCAGGCGGTCGTGAACTTCAGCGGTCCCACGGACTTCGGCTTGATCATCAAGGACGCCATCGCTGGTGGGTACGACGAGCGCCTCGATACATCGATTAATTTGGTCGCCATGCTCCTTGGTGGACCCGTCAAAAATAAGCTACCACTCGGACTCGAGGCCAGCCCTGTCACCCACGTGACTGCTAAATCTGCCCCGTCACTTTTAGTCTTCGGCGCCAAAGACACCCTCGTCACACCTGTGCAAGGCACGAACCTTTTCACTGCGATGAAGAAGGCGGGCGCGACGGTCGAACTCCTGGCACTCCCCAACGCGGGGCATAATTCAGTCAACAAAGAGACGGTCGAACGGGCCCTCGTCTGGACGGACCGTGCCCTCGGCGTGAAACGCTAAGCACGACCATGGCAACGATCCTCGCTTGCCACGGCTTCACCGGTGAAGGGGCCGACTTCGAGCCCTTGCGGGCCGTCTTGCCCGCCGACCACATATTGGTGGCACCCGATTTCCCTGGCCATGGTTCGCGCCGCGGCCTGCGCACTCCAGCCGACTATTCCTTGGCCGCGCACCTGGCCATCTTGGATGAGTCAATCCGCGCAGCCACCGAGCCCGTGACGCTCCTCGGCTACTCGATGGGCGGACGGCTGGCCCTGCACTGGGCCTTGGCCAATCCCGGCAAGTTCCGACAGCTCATCCTCGTCGGTGCTAGCCCGGGTCTGGCCACGGAAGCCGAACGGGCGGAACGGACCTATGCGGATGCTGCCGTGTCGAACTATCTCCGGACTGGAGGCCTACCGAGTTTCTATAAGTATTGGCACAACCAGCCCTTCTTCCGGCCCCTCCTGGCCCTACCGGCTCCACAACTTGAGCCCATCCTATCTCGCCGGCACCAAAACGACCCAGAAGGCCTCGCCCTGAGTCTGGAACACGTCGGCACTGGCCGACTGCCCTCGCTCTGGGAACGCCTCCGTGAGTTGAACGGGCCCGTTGACCTCGTTACGGGCGAACATGACCCCAAGTTCACGGAGCTTGCGCGGCGGATGGGTGAGCGTCTGCCCAAGGTACGCCTCAGTGTCATCGAAGGCTGCGGCCACGCCGTACACCTCGAACGACCGGCCGACCTCGTCCAAGTCTTGCGCTAGGACCGTTTAGATCCGGCGCATCACCGTCTTGGCGAGGCCTTGGATCACCAGCTCATTCACTGGCATAAGGTCGGGGTAATTCTTGTTTTCGGCCTTCAAGAAGACCTTACCACCCTGCTTGATCAAGCGCTTCAAGGTCGTCTCACCGTCGATCAAAGCCGCGACGATATCGCCGTGCTTCGGTTGGCCTGGCTCGACGATGACCGTGTCGCCATCGTTGATATCGGCATCGATCATGGAGTCGCCACGGACGCGCAGCGCGAAGGACTCTGGCGAGCGGCGACGCGAACCGGCGGCAATCGGCACCTGCATCGAGGAAAGGACGCCCGAAGATTCGGTATAGTCAGGGAGACCCGCGGCGATAGCCCCGGCAAACTTCACTTCCTCAAAGTTAACGATTTGCTCATCGCTCGGACCCTCATAACGGATGACCGTCTCGGCGAGGTCGGCACTGACCTCGGGGGCGATCTTGTAAGCTCGAGCGGCGCCAGGGATACGCTGGAGGACGCCCTTACGCTCGAGGGCCTGCAGGTGGCCGAAGACGGCGTTCGTGCTGGCGAAGCGGAACTTGGCCTGGATATCGCGGATGCTCGGCCAATAGGAGAGTTCGGCGACATGCTGGCGCATATAGTCGAGGATGGCCTGCTGCTTTTTAGTGAGTGCTTCCATAGTGAACGGATGTTTCTGAAAATTTGTTCACCTGTCAATAACTCAGTGAAAGTCCCCTAACATGTGCCTGGGAACCCACCCAAAGGGGGCCAAAGACCCTTCCAAGCCGCCCTGGGGCCGATTTTCCTTACAGACCCCAAGCCTTCAGGGCGTCGTCAATGGCCTTCCCCATGAACTCGTAACCGGCGTCGGTCGGGTGCAGGAAGTCCGACATAATGGCTCGGGTGATCCGCCCGTCGGGCTGGATGAACCGGGCGGAGAGGTCGATATACCGGTCACAAATCTTGGGCGCGCTTACCACCAGCATCGAGTTCACCTCGGCAGCCTTCTGGCGCATGGCGTCTGGGCGTTCGCCGCGCGGCAGGAGACCGAGGAGGAGAATCTTGGCGCCGGGCGACTTGGTGCGGATTTCAGCACACACCGCCTCGATGCCTTCAACGGTCTCGGCGACGGTATTGGTGTTCAGGTTATTCGTCCCGATCAGGACCACGTAGGCCTTGGGGCTCAGCCCCTTCACTTCGCCGTGCCGGAGACGCCAGAGGACATTCTCCGTGCGGTCCCAGCCATAGCCCAAGTTGAGCGGAGCATGCGGCGCAATATACTTATCCCAAGTTAAAGCACCGGCCACGCGGGACGACTTCGGCTCGCCGGACCAGAAGTGCGTAATCGAATCACCCAGGAAGATAACTTTTGCCTGCGAAGCCCCGGGCTTATTCAGCGCGAGGATGGCGTTGTGGCGCTCGACCCAATCGTAGGTGCGGTGGTCGCGATTCTGCGTCAGGGCTACCTTAGCGGAGTTAGGTAGGTCGGACGGATTAACCGTCAAAGACTTACTGACGACTGGCCCGATGCGTTTCTGGTCGACGAAAACCGCAGCTTTAACCGTGCCCCCTTCCGGGAGCGCAATGGGAGCGAGATAGACCCCTGCGGAAAAATCTGGGTCACGGCCATCCAAGGTGTAGCGGACCACATCGGCGGGTGCGTTGGTCTCAATCGTAATGACCTTCTTCGCGGCATCGACTTCCATGAAGTCGATGGCGGCTTGCGCTGACGCGACAGAAGCCATGACACTCAACAAGGCAAGGAAGAGGCGGGGCAAGGACATCCCTCGGTTGTAAGGGCCTTAAACCTAAAGGACAAGGTATAGATAGCCCCAACAACCCGACCGCTCAGCGCTTCTTCAGGACTAGAATGATATCCGAATAGTCGGCCTTGAGCGGGCGGGTCGACTCAAGGTCGTAATGGAAGTCATGGCAGACGACCAACTTCAGCTCCGGCACCTGAGCCAAGAGTGCCCGGACCTCGGTGGGTGAATACGTCCGAAACTTCCAATGGGTCTCTTCCTCCCATGTCTTGCCGTCCTGCGTGATCTTCATGCGTGTCCGCATGGCCTCCGTCCGGCGGGTGCGGACCGCGGGTGCAGACCAGGTGTCACTCACGACCCGGATACCCTGCCGACGCCCCGCCCAGCGCTCATGATCGGGAGGGTTCTTGGCATAGTCGGTCAGGTGAATGCCAATCAGACAAAGACCGCCGGGGCGTAAAGCCTTCGCCATACGACGCAGGGAGGCAACCGCGCCACGTTCGGTGCGGACATATTTGAAGGTACTGACGAAACAATGGGCGACGTCATAGGGCTGACCCTTGGGTAAGGAAAAATCCTCGAGGCCATCGCGCCAGACTTTCACCGCTAGCCCCTTGGCCTTGAGGCGTTTTTGGGCGTACGCGACTTGATGGCGATTCAGGTCAAAGCCGGCGACGTGATGGCCGCGTAGCGCCATAGACTCCAGCAGGCGCCCGGAACCGCAGGCGGGCTCGAGCACGCGTAACGGCCCCTTGATTTGCGGGCAATGGCGCTGAACGATACCTTCGATGAACCGTGACTCCTTCTTCGTGTAGTCCGCATAGACGATATCGTAGTATAACGGCGAGTCATACCAAGCGGTGGAGGATTTCTTAGCAGGAGACATGTAAATACGGGGCTGGGGGATAGGTCATAGGGGATGGGAAAGGGGGAAAGGCCGTAATGGCATCGAGCCATCCCCTACCCCCTATCCGCTATCCCCAATTACCTCTTACTGGTAAATCTCGCCGCCCTGCTCGCGGAACTCTTTGGACTTCTCCGCCATACCCTGCTGCAAGGCTTCTTCGGCGGAAACGCCTTGAGCGTCGGCAAACTTACGGATGTCGTCGGAGATACGCATCGAACAGAAGTTCGGCCCGCACATGGAACAGAAGTGGGCGGTCTTGGCCGCGTCCTGCGGCAAGGTCTCGTCGTGGTATTCCTGGGCGCGCTCCGGATCGAGGGCTAAGGCAAACTGGTCTTCCCAGCGGAACTCGAAGCGGGCCTTCGATAAGGCATTATCGCGACGCTGGGCCGCGGGATGGCCCTTGGCGAGGTCGGCCGCATGGGCGGCAATCTTGTAGGCACTCACGCCCTCGCGGACGTCGTTCTTGTTCGGCAAGCCGAGGTGTTCCTTCGGCGTGACGTAGCAAAGCATGGCGGTGCCGTACCAGCCGATCATGGCGGCGCCGATGGCGGAAGTGATGTGGTCATAACCCGGAGCGATATCCGTCGTGAGCGGTCCCAGTGTGTAGAACGGGGCCTCGTGGCACCACTCCAGCTGCTTATCCATGTTCTCCTTGATCATGTGCATCGGCACGTGGCCTGGGCCTTCGTTCATGACTTGCACGCCGCGATCCCAAGCCCGCTTGGTTAACTCACCCTGGGTCTTCAGTTCGGCGAACTGGGCCTCGTCGTTAGCGTCGGCAATCGAACCGGGACGGAGGCCGTCACCGATGGAGAAGCTGACGTCATAAGCGGCCATGATGTCGCAGATGTCATCCCAGTGGGTGTAAAGGAAGTTCTCCTTATGGTGCGAGAGACACCACTTCGCGAGAATCGAGCCACC
>CAITUF010000227.1 GCA_903895475.1 uncultured Opitutia bacterium
GGCTTTGCCTCCGAGCTGCTCGCCGATGCGTGGGATGCCGCCGACGAAGGAGCGGGGTTCGCCGCGTTGGACGCAGTAATCGAGCTTGATCGGATCGGCGGGATCAAGGTTCACGACCCGATGATTCTCCACCCAGACGCAGGGGGTGCGGTCGCCCGTGGCCGGGATAATCCATGAGTAGTCGAAGCCTATTTCCAGCGGGCCGGGTTTGATTTCCGTATTATAGTCTGTCGGGGTCTTGCCTAGACCGAGGTGCCATTTGCCGATGACCGCCGTCACGTAACCGGCGCGCTTGAGTAGGGAGGGGACCGTGGTCCGTCCCGGTTCGATGATGAGTCCGGCGGTGCCGGGCAGGATACCCGTGCCTGGTTTACGCCAGGCGTATTCGCCGGTCATGAAGGCGTAGCGGGTCGGCGTACAGACCGCCGAGGGCGCATGGGCGTCGGTGAAGCGTCGGCCTTGCGAGGCCAGCTTGTCAGCGTTCGGTGTCCGGATCTTCGTGGCTCCGTAGCAACCGAAGTCCCCGTAGCCGATATCGTCGGCAAGGATGAAGATTACATTGGGCTTGGTCTCGGCCGCCCCGAGGGAGGTGTAGAGGCAGGCCAAGATGAGGGTGAGGGAGAATTTCATGGAACTCACTTTTTGGAAATATCGGCGCCGGAGGGCACGGCGTCTTTGAGTAACTGGGTGAGACGGACCCGCATGGCTTTGACGCGTTCCGGTTGGGCAGCGGCGAGGTTCTTACTCTCGGAGGGATCTTCGGTCAGGTTGTAGAGGGCGACCGACTCATATTTGCCGGTAGTTTTCTTAGCTTTATTCTTCGCTTCGCCGTCGCCGGCATCACCGTGGCCGCTCACAATGAGTTTCCATTCTCCCATGCGCACGGCCGCAAGGGCTGGACCTTGGGTCGAGACGCAGAGGATGGCGTCGTGCGGAGTAGGTGCCCCTACGGTCAGCGTCGGCCAAACGTCGAGGCCATCGATGGGCAGCTTCTGCTCGAGTGAGCCGCCGCCGAGCTTGATGAGCGTCGGGTACCAATCGACCATATGCATCGGTTCGCGCAGGCGTTGACCGGCCGGAATACGGCCCGGCCAGCAAGCGAAGGCCGCGGAACGCACACCGCCCTCGTAAATACTGCCCTTATAGTCACGCAAAGGCGTGTTATCGCCGGGGGGCGGTCCGCCGTTATCGCCGGAGAAGACGATCAACGTATTTTCGAGTCGACCGGCCTTGCGTAGGCTGTCTTCAATTTTAGCAATCGCCTCATCGACTGCCGCCAGCATCCCCGCTAACTTTTGGCGGTTATTCTTTAGGTCGGGGTAGGGTTTTAGGTACGGCTCGGGAACTTGGAAGGGGCTGTGAACGCCATTAAAAGGAACATAGAGAAACAGGGGTTTGTCCTTGGGCTGACGGGCGATGACGCGGCAGGCCTCGTCGCGGAGCAGGTGCGTCGTGTATCCTTCCTCCTTCACGGGCTTACCGTCGCGATACCAGTCGAGTTCGCCGCCCCGCAGGTGCGTGAAGTAATCGAGCATCCCGAAGTAATGTCCGTAATGATGTTCAAAGCCCCGGGCCATCGGTAGGTATTCCGGTTTGAATTCACCGAGATGCCATTTGCCGACGATTTCGGTGGAGTAGCCTGCTTGCTTGAGGGCATCTGCCAGCGTGCGTTCCGCGAGGGGCAGTCCCCAGGCGGCGTGCGGACTGACGATTGAATAGACGCCGGTGCGCGTGGGGTAGCGTCCCGTGAGCAGCGTCGAGCGGGTCGGCGAGCAGACGGGTTGCACATAGTGGTGCTCCAGCACGGCACCCGCTTTGGCTAGTCGGTCGATATTAGGCGTGAGGATTTGTTTGCCGCCGTTGAAGCCACAGTCGGCGTAACCGAGGTCGTCAATCAGGAGGAAGACGATGTCAGGCTTGGGCGCGGCACTGGCTAGCCAAGGAAGTAGCAAAGCGGCGAGGAGGACACGGGGGCTCATGGGGTAGACCATTTATGCCCATTCGGGTGTGGCCTGACACCTAAAATATTACCCTTTTATTAGCGGCCTCAGCGCTGCGGGCCGCTGCCGAAGCGCGGCTTTGCGTCGATGCCGGGCTGCGTGCCGCGGACGGGGCCGCTGCCAAACCCGCCGCCGACATCCGTGGCATACCAAGCTTCGAGTTTCTCACGCGCCCACGGGGTCTTCCGCAGAAAGGTGAGGCTCGACTTCACCGAGGGGTCAAAGAGGAAGCAACGGATTGGGATGCGATTCCCCATCTCGTGCCAGCCATGCTTAGCTTCGAGGTATTTGACAATCGTCTCGAGGGTCACGCCGTGGAGCGGATCCCGCGGATGCTGGCGCTGCTCGGTCATCAGGCGCGGCTGGCGTAATCGCGGGCGTACGCTTCGGCGAAATAGGTCAGGATGACGTCGGCACCGGCCCGACGAATCGCATGGAGCGATTCATCGCGCGCGGAGCGTAGGTCGAGCCAGCCCTTTTCAGCGGCGGCCTGCAGCTGGGCGTATTCGCCCGAGACCTGGTAGGCTGCGAGCGGAAGGTCGGTGGCTTCGCGGAGGTCGCGGATGATGTCCAGATACGCACCCGCGGGCTTCACCATCAAGAGGTCGGCGCCTTCCGCGGCGTCGAGCGCAGCTTCGCGGAGGGCCTCGCGGCGATTGGCCGGGTTCATCTGGTAGGACGCCTTGGAGATGGCGGCTTCACCAGGCTTGCGGGCACTGCCGACGGCATCGCGGAAGGGGCCGTAGAAGGCCGAAGCGTATTTGGCGGAGTAGGCGAGGATGCCCGTGCCGGTGTGGCCGGAAGCATCGAGGGCCGTACGGATTGCGCCCACGCGGCCATCCATCATATCCGAGGGTGCGACGAAGTCGGCGCCCGCTTGCGCGGTGAAGAGGGCCATCTTGACGAGTGCGGCAACGGTGCGGTCATTGTCGACGTCCGTGCCGGCTTCGTTGAGGATGCCGTCGTGGCCGTGCGTGGTGTAAGGGTCGAGTGCTATGTCGGCGAAGATGACGATACCTGGGCACTTGGTCTTCACTTCGCGAATCGCACGGAGAGCGAGGTTGTTCGGATTCAGCGCCTCAGCGCCTTCCTCCGTTTTGCGCTTCGGATCGATCTTCGGGAAGAGGGCCACACCATGCACACCGAGGAGTTGGAGTTCGGCGCACTTGGCCGCGAGCTGCGAGAGCGGGATGCGGCTGATGCCCGTAAGCGATGCGATGGGCTCGGCCTGCTCGCCCTCGGTGACGAAGAGCGGCTGGATCAGGTGGCGGGGTTCGACCACCGTCTCCGAGAGCATCGCGCGGATGCCGGCCGACGCACGGAGGCGACGGAGGCGGATGGGCTGGTTCAGGGAGTCCGACATGGGAAGAGGGGAATAGCCCTTTGGCTATGCAAGGGCAACGGCGAAGGAATTAAGGGGCCGACCTGACACGCCAGGGTGTGACACTTTGTCATCCCGCCCCACTTAAAGGGGGTATTTAAAGGCTTAAATCTCATTAAATGCGCTAAAACCAGTGTTTTCAGGCTTGGCATAAGCCCTGCCTATTAAACCCACACTCCTAATACCAACCATATGAGCAAAATCATCGGCATCGACCTCGGTACAACCAACTCCTGCATGGCCGTCCTGGAAGCAGGCGAGTCCGTCGTCATCCCTAACTCCGAAGGCGCGCGCACCACGCCCTCGGTCGTCGCCTTCACTAAGAACGGCGACGTCCTCGTCGGTCAGGCCGCTAAGCGCCAAGCCGTGACCAACCCGAAGAACACCGTCTTCTCCGCCAAGCGCCTCATCGGTCGCAAGTACGGTGAAGTGAAGGGCATCGCTTCCAAGCTGCCTTACAAGGTGGTCGAAGGGAAGAACGGCGACGCCGCCATCGAGTGCGAAGTCGACGGCAAGCCGCGCGTATTCACGCCGGAAGAAATCGCCTCTAAGGTCCTCGCCAAGCTGAAGGCCGACGCCGAAGCCTACCTCGGTGAGAAGGTGACCCAAGCGGTCATCACCGTTCCGGCCTACTTCAATGACTCGCAGCGCCAAGCCACCAAGGACGCCGGCACGATCGCTGGCCTCGAGGTGCTCCGTATTGTCAATGAACCGACTGCGGCCTCGCTGGCCTACGGCCTCGACAAGAAGGGCGATGAAAAGATCGCCGTC
The DNA here is from genome assembly GCA_903895475.1 of uncultured Opitutia bacterium. Classification (GTDB taxonomy): domain Bacteria; phylum Verrucomicrobiota; class Verrucomicrobiia; order Opitutales; family UBA953; genus UBA953. Next base: position 4,153 of record CAITUF010000227.1, read on the forward strand.
TATGACTTGGGTGGTGGTACTTTCGACGTCTCGATTCTCGAAATCGGCGGCGGCGTCTTCGAAGTGAAGGCGACCAACGGCGACACCGAACTCGGTGGCGACAACTGGGACGAACGTATCATCCAGTGGCTCATCGACACCTTTAAGGCCGAGCAGGGTATCGACCTATCCAAGGACCCGATGGCCCGCCAGCGCCTCAAGGAAGAAGCCGAAAAGGCCAAGATCGCCTTGTCGTCCTCCAACTCGGTCGACCTCAACCTGCCGTTCATCACGGCCGATGCTTCCGGCCCCAAGCACCTCAACGTCACGCTCTCCCGCGCGCAGATGGAGAAGGTCTGTGACGACCTCTCCGACCGCACGCGTAAGCCGTTCGAGTCCTGCCTTAAGGACGCCGGTCTCTCCATGACCCAAGTCGATGAGCTCGTGCTCGTCGGCGGCATGACCCGCATGCCCAAGATCATCGAGATCGCCCGTGGCCTCGCAGGCAAGGAACCCCACAAGGGCGTGAACCCGGACGAAGTGGTCGCCATCGGTGCCGCCATCCAGGCCGGTGTGCTTAAGGGCGACGTCAAGGACGTGCTCCTACTCGACGTCACCCCGCTGACGCTCTCCATCGAAACGATGGGCGGCGTGGCCACGGCGATGATTGACCGTAACACGACCATCCCAACCAAGAAGTCGCAGGTCTACTCTACCGCCGCCGACAACCAGCCGTCCGTCGAGATCGCCATCCTCCAAGGTGAACGTCCGATGGCGCGCGACAACAAGCAGCTCGGCACGTTCAAGCTCGATGGCATCATGCCCGCTCCGCGCGGCCAGCCGCAGATCGAAGTCACCTTCGACATCGACGCCAACGGCATCCTGCACGTGAGCGCGACGGACAAGGGTACCGGCAAGGCGCAGAAGATCTCGATCTCGGGTTCTTCAGGTCTCTCCAAGGAAGAAGTTGAAAAGCTCCGCAAGGAAGCCGAACTCTACGCCGACGACGACAAGAAGGCCCGCGAACTCGCCGAGGCCCGTAATCAACTCGACGCCATGGTCTTCCAGGGCGAAAAGCAGTTGAAGGATAACGGCGAAAAGTTCCCGGCCGACGCCAAGACCCGCACTGAGGAGGCCGTCAAGGCCGCCCAGGAGCTGCTCAAGAAGCCTGACGTCACCGCCGAAGAATTCACCAAGGCCTACGAGGCCATCCTCGCGCCTCTCGGTGAAGCCGCCCAAGCGATGAACGCCGCCGCCACCCCGCAGCCTGATCAGGGTGCGCCAGACGGTGGTGCCCCCGAAGGCGCCAAGAAGAAGGCGGATGGCAAGGTAGTCGACGGCGACTTCGAAGTCGTCGACGACAAGAAGTAAGCCTTCTCAGCTAGATACGACCAAGGCCGGGGTCGCGAGACGCCCGGCCTTTTTGTGCCCGCTTGGCTTCTGGGCTGGAACTTTTCGCTCTTATCATTGTTAAAAGAGTGTACCCCATGAACCGTTCCACTGTCATCTTTGGCCTGCTGATCATGTGTGGCGCCGCGTATCTGGCCTCGAAGATTTTTGCCCCCTTACCCGTCGCGCAACCCTCCACCCGCGTGCCGACGGCGCCGCGTCCGGCGCCCGCTCCGCCGGTCGTCCGTCCGCGCCCTGCGCCCGTGGTGGCCCCGGTCGTTGCCAAGCAACCCGAGGTGCGTACCGTCCTTGAGACCCGTTTCAATGAGCTGCGCGAAGAGGGTCGAATGATTCGGGATACGTTAATGAAGTCCGAGCCGAAGGCGAATCAAGCCTACGACAACGTGGGTAGAAGTCCAGATTACCAAGCCCTAGTGAATCGTCGCCGTTTCTTGGAAGGCACCTGGGGACAGGCTAGCGATGCCGAGAAGCAAGCCATCGTCGATGAGGTCAACGCCATCCGCCAGCAGACCGTTGGGATGGTGATGATGGAGATTTCCCGCTTGAATACCCAGCCCGTAGCTCAGCCGGTGGCTCCGCAGTCCCAACGCAGCAACGCCGCGCCGGCACCGGCCCCGCCGCCTCCCATTATCTATATGTAAGGGTCGGGCCCGGGTGGCCCGTGAACGATACTTGAACAAAGGGGCGGACTGCCTAGGTGTGTGGGTGTGAATTCTTCGGAGCAACTCTTCCAGCGTGCCCTCGCGATGATCCCGGGTGGCGTCAATTCCCCGGTCCGCGCCTTCCGTTCGGTCGGTGGCACGCCGTTCTTTACCAAGTCGGCCAATGGCGCCCGTCTGACCACGGCCGATGGCCAGGAACTCATCGACTTCGTCCTGACCTGGGGCCCGGCCATCCATGGCCATAACGACCCCGAGATCCGCAACGCCATCCGCGATGCCCTCGACCGCGGAACGAGCTTCGGCACGCCTAATCCTCTCGAGGTCGAGATGGCCGAGCTCCTGCTCGCTTGTTTCCCGGCGGTGAAGAAGGTCCGCATGACCAACAGCGGCACCGAAGCCACGATGTCCGCCATCCGTCTCTCTCGCGGCTTCACGGGTCGTCATAAGATTATTAAGTTCTCCGGCTGCTACCACGGTCACGTCGACTCGCTCCTCGTGAAGGCGGGCTCGGGCGCACTCACGCAGGGTAACCCGGACTCCGCTGGCGTCACTCCCGGCACCGCTGCCGACACGCTCGTCGCCGACTATAATAACCTTCCGGCACTTGCCGCGCTCTTCGAAGCCAACGCCGGCCAGATTGCGGGACTCATTGTCGAGCCGTTCCCAGCCAACGTGGGTTTGATTCTGCCGGATGCTGGTTTCCTCGCAGGCTTGCGCGAGCTCTGCACCAAACATGGCACGGTCCTTATCTTTGACGAAGTGATGACGGGGTTTCGCCTTTCACTCGCTGGTACGCAAGGCCTGCACACCGTCGTGCCTGACCTCGTCTGCATGGGGAAAATCATCGGCGGCGGCTTACCAGTCGGTGCGTTCGGCGGTAAGGCCGAAATCATGGACAAGCTCGCGCCGTTGGGCCCGGTTTATCAGGCCGGCACTCTCTCGGGCAACCCGCTCGCCATGGCCGCTGGCCTCGCCGCGGTGCGCAAACTTCAGCGTGAGAACCCGTATCCACGCCTCGATGTCCTCGGTCAGCGCGTCCGCGACACGCTACTCGGCGCAGCCAAGGCTAAGGGCATTCCTTTACAGGTCCCGCAGGTGGGCTCGATGTTCTCGATGTTCTTTAATACCGAGAAGGTGCGTAACTACGACCAGGCCATAGCGTCGAACGGTGACCAGTACCGCAAGGTCTTCCGCTATGCACTCGACCACGGCGTCTACTTGGCACCTTCGCCTTATGAGACCGCCTTCATCTCGACCGCCCACGAAGGTGCGGACATCAATAAGGCCTGCGAAGTCCTCGATGCCGCCATCCGCACGCTCTGATCATGCCTAAACTCGCTTTCATCGGTTCCGGACGCATGGCAGGCGCCATGGTCCAGGGCCTCCTTCGTTCGGGCGCCTGCGCCCCGGCCGACATCACTGTCATCGGCGGCAACGACTCCACCGCCGCCGATCTGTCCAAGGCCACCGGCGTCCGCGTGGCTGCCACCCCGGCGGAACTTCTTGTCGGCGTCGACGCAGTCGTGCTCGCCTGCAAGCCACAGCAGTTCGCCGAGCTCGATAAGTCCTACGCCTCGCTCGCGCAGGGTAAACTCGTGCTCTCCATCCTCGCTGGCACGCGCCTCGCGACCATCGGCGCCTTTTTCTCGTCCGCCCGTAACGTCGCCCGCGCCATGCCCAACACTCCAGGCGCGGTCGGGCAGGGCATCAGCGCACGTTGCTCGGCGACTCCGCTTGCTGCGACCGATGCCCAGATCGTCGACGCAATCCTCTCGGGTCTCGGACCAGTCATCGAACTTCCGGAAACAATGTTCGATGCCGTCACGGCCGTCTCCGGTAGTGGCCCGGGCTTCTTCTTTGAATACGTCGCCGCCTATGAACAAGCTGCGGTTGGCTTAGGCTTCACGCCCGAGCAGGCCAAGTTACTAGTCCGCCAGACTTTCAGCGGTTCGCTGGCCTTGTTGGCCGTGACCGGCGAGAC
>CAITUF010000228.1 GCA_903895475.1 uncultured Opitutia bacterium
GAGAACTCCGCGGTCCGCAAGACGTTCAACCCTTGGGATTTGACCCGTATCCCTGGTGGCTCTTCCGGTGGTAGCGCCGCCGCCCTCGCAGCCGGCCTCGTGCCGCTGTCCCTCGGTTCCGATACCGGTGGCTCCATCCGCCAACCGGCTTCGCACTGTGGCGTGGTTGGCCTAAAGCCTACTTACGGCCTAGTGTCCCGCTTCGGTCTCGTGGCCTTCGCATCGTCGCTCGACCAGATCGGCCCGATGGCCCGCAGCGTCGAAGACTGCGAACTGTTGCTCGCGGCGCTGGCTTCGGCCGACGCTCGCGACATGACCTGCTTCGGCTCCGATGAGCGTACGCTGACCGCAGCGGGCGAGGCCAAGAAGCTTCGCATCGGTATTCCCAAGGGTTTCCTCGGTATGGGCGTCGCTCCTGAGGTCGCTGCGGCCGTCAATGCCGCCATTGAATTCTACCGCGCCCAGGGTTGTGTGATTTCCGAGGTCGAACTGCCTTCCGCGGACCTCGCGGTGCCGACTTACTACGTGGTCGCGACGGCCGAGGCGTCTTCGAATTTGGGTCGCTACGATGGCGTCCGCTACGGCCATCGTTCCGCGCAAGCGTCGACGCCAGTCGAGATGATGACGAATAGCCGCTCCGAGGGCTTTGGTGCCGAGGTGAAGCGCCGTATCTTGCTCGGGACGTTCGTGCTGAGTGCCGGTTACGCCGACGCGTATTATAATCGCGCCCTCCGCGCCCGCGCTAAGATCCGGGCCGAATACTTGGCCGCACTGTCGCAGGTGGATGTGCTGCTGACCCCGACGGTCCCAACGCCGGCGTTCAAGGTCGGTGAAAAGGCGTCCGACCCCCTGCAACTTTACTTGGAAGATATCTTTACGATTCCGGCCAACCTCGCTGGGCTGCCAGCGATTTCGGTGCCTTGTGGTCAGTCCGGCCACCTACCGGTCGGCTTCCACCTCGTGGGTGCTCCGCTCTCCGAAGCCAAACTCTTCGCCGCGGGTCGCCTCTTCGAGGCCGCCCATGGCTTCGCCCACCAACAAGCCGCCCTATGAGTTCCTCCTCTGACTGGGAAGTCGTCATCGGCCTCGAGGTGCACGTCCAACTGCACACGCGCGCCAAGGTCTTTGCGTCCTCGTCGTGGGGTTTCGGCCAAGAGCCGAACGAACAGGTCGACCCGGTCGTCCTCGGCCTGCCCGGCACGCTACCAGTCGTGAACCGTGAGGCAGTCGAGAAATCCATCTTGTTCGGCTTGGTCGTCGGTGCCGAGATTCCGGCGAGCTGCTCCTGGGATCGGAAGAACTACTTCTACCCGGATAACCCGAAGAATTACCAGCTCACCCAAAAGGATTTCCCGGTCGTCATCGGCGGCTCTGTCGAAATCGAGCTGCCTGGTCCTTCCCGTAATGTGATGGGCGAGCATAAGCACGTCCGTATTCACCACGCCCACCTCGAAGAAGATGTGGGTAAACTGAGTCACGCCGGTAGCGGCTCGTTAGTTGACTATAACCGCGCTGGCGTGCCTCTGCTCGAGATTGTCACCGAGCCCGACCTCCGTTCCTCCGCCGAAGCCGAAGCGTTCCTGCGTTCGCTCGTGGCGATGCTCACCCAAGCGGGTGTGGCCGACTGCGATATGGAAAAGGGCCAGCTGCGTTGTGACTGCAATGTCTCCATCCGCCATCCCGGCGCCCCGCTCGGCACGCGCACGGAGACCAAGAACTTGAATTCCATCTCGAGCGTCCGCGATACGGTCATCTTCGAGACGGCCCGTCAGATCCGTGAACTGGAAGCCGGCCGCACTATCACGCAAGAGACGCGTGGCTGGAATGCCGACCTCGGTCGCGGC
>CAITUF010000229.1 GCA_903895475.1 uncultured Opitutia bacterium
CAATGCTATAGACTCGTCGTCGATGCGGGAGACGTCATCGGAGGCCTTGAGCAACTTAGGCAGTACCTCCCCGAGGCCATCGGCGCCTAAGCCCGCATCGAGTTGCCCCAGCAAGGCGCCCAGCTCCTGAGCGCGCGAAGCCCGGGCATGGTCGCGGTCCAGTTTGGCCACCGCGTCGTCGGATAAATCCAGTGAATTTAGCTTTTCCAATTGTGAACGCAGGAACGCTTCCTCGTCTTCGGAAAGTTTTTCTGCACCAGCGGCCTCGTCGGCCTCGCGCAGTAGGCTCAAGCGCTGGCGCCAGCCAGCACGATAGGTGGCCAAGCCTTTGCCCAGTCCGGCATGCAGGTCGAGCATCGCCAGCTGCGTCTCGGCGCGCATCAGCTTCTGCGGCTCGCCAGGCCCGTGGAAATCAATCCAGAGTTCTCCGAGCTGTTGCAGCTGCGCCAGCGTGGCCGATCCACCGTTGATGGAGATCCGTCCGGCCTTGCTCGCATGGACCGAGCGCTTCAGCAGCAGCAAGCCCTCATCGCAAACCGGTAAATCCAGCTCCTGCAGTAAAACATCGAAGCGCGGGTCCTCGCCGATTTCGAACTCCGCCTCGACGACGCTTTCATCGGCTCCCTTACGCACGACCGTCTTCGCTGCCCGATGGCCAGCGAGTAAAGACAAGGCCCCGAGCAGCACGGATTTGCCAGCGCCTGTCTCGCCCGTGACCACAGTGAAGCCTGCGCCTAACTCCAGCTCAGCCCGGTCCATCAAGGCGAGGTCGCGAATGACGAGGCGACGAATCATAGCGCCGGGCGAGAGCCGTAGAGGGCGGAGCCGACGCGGACGCAGGTCGAGCCCTCGGCGATGGCGATTTCAAGGTCGCCGCTCATACCCATGGAAAGCTCGGGGAGTTTCACGCCAAAGCGCGTCTCCAAATCATCCCGACAACGGCGCAACTCGGCGAAGGTCCGCCGGGCGACCGCCGGATCATCCGACAACGGTGCGATGGCCATCAGTCCGATGACCTTGAGGGACCGGTGCAGCAGCAAGGCCTCCAGCACCGCAGGGGCCTCGGCAAGGTCGCAGCCAAACTTTGCTGGGTCGTCCCCGGAGTTAACCTGGACATAAACCTCGCGCGTCAGGCCGAGTTCGGTGGCGATCCGTCCTAAGCGGGCAGCCAATTCGGCTGAATCGACGGATTGCAGCACGTCGAAGGCTTGGAGTGCCTGTTTCGCTTTGTTGGACTGGAGATGCCCAATCAGCTCCCATCGGAGCCCAGCGGGCGCTTGGGGACGCTTTACGTGGGCTTCTTGTACCCGATTCTCCCCCACGGCCGCCAAACCAAAGCGGTGGGCATATTCGGCGGCTTCAACGGGATGGGTTTTGGTTACCGGTAACAGCCGAACCGACGACGGTGAGCGCCCGCAAGCCTGACAGGCTTGAGCCATGCGCTCCAAAACGGCCTGGCAATGGCCTGTAAACTGGTCGTAGGTGACCATTTGAGCAGTATGAACACCCTAACGCCCGGGAGTCAACGCCTGCTATTCGTTTAAAACAGCCGATTTTTGAGCCCTTAATTAGCCCTTCTACACTTGAAGGCTCTTCCCATTAGATTTAGTAATCTAGGAACTCTCACCATGCACATCGAGAACCTAAAGATTTTCCGGGACCTGGTTGATAACGAAAGCTTTTCGAAGGCCGCGAAGTTGAACGCCATCACCCAGTCGGCCGTCAGCCAGCAACTCCGGTCGATGGAGAAGCACTTCAACGTCCTCATCGTGGATCGCAGCCAGAAGCAGTTCCGCCTCACCCGCGAAGGTCGCAGCCTGTACGAAGCCTCCAAGGACATCCTGAATCGCTACGAACAGGTCGCCAGTGAAATGCAGGAAATGCGCAAGGTCGTCAGCGGCACCGTTCACGTCTCGACGATCGTCTCGATTGGCCTCCACGAACTACCCCCCTACGTGAAGCGCTTCATGCAGGAGTTCCCCCACGTCAATGTACGCATCGAATACCGTCGCTCCAACCTCGTCTACGAAGACGTTGTCTCGAGTGCCGTCGACTTCGGCCTCGTAGCGTTCCCGCAGAAGTATCGTCAGGTGGAAATCATTCCTTTTATGGAAGACCAGCTCGTCGCCATCTGCGCCCCCAAGCACAAGCTCGCCTCGAAAAAGGAAATTGATCTCGCCGACCTGCAAGGCTGTAAGTTCATCGGTTTCGACCAGGACATCCCGACCCGCAAGGCACTCGACCAATTCTTCCGTGAGCAGCGTATCGAACTCGAACCGACGATGGAGTTCGATAATATCGAAACGCTCAAGCGCGCCGTGGAAGTCGATGCCGGCGTAGCGCTCGTCCCCGAAGGCACCATTCGATCCGAGATTGAGCAAGGCACGCTCGTGAAGCTGCGCCTGCGTGATCGCCGCGTGGCTCGTCCCTTGGCTATCCTGCACCGCAAAGGCCGCGTCCTGACGCCAGCCATGAAGCGCTTCATGGCGCTCATGCTTAACGGCCTGAACGGAAAAAGCGCCGAAGTTTCTTAAGTCAGACCCGGGCCGAACGTTCGAGGCGACGGGCTAACGCAAAGCCCGGAAGGGCTTGCGCAAAGAAGAAACCGAAGCCGACCCACAGCAACGCATCGGCGTCAACGCCGGTCAAGGCCGACGCCGCCAAGCCCCACCAGAGGATGGCACCTACCAAGGGTTCTGGTGCCCGCTTGAGGCTAGCACGGGCGAGTGACCAAGCGCCGAAGAGGGCCGCCGCCAACCCAGCGGTCGCCGCCGCGGAGAGATGCCCCAAGGCGAAGTGGGCGTAGAGTAGAAACCCCTGTGCAACCAATAAGCCGCCGAGGATCGCTGAGCTAACCCGGAACTGATGCGGGAAGAGTGCGAACTGGGCACGGTGGGCACGGAGATAAAGGACCGTGGCGATAACGGCCATCGCCAAGGTCAGGGACCAGATATAACGGAGTCCGCTGATCGGCATGACGAATTTATCAATCGCCCACTGCGCCAAGAAGCACTTCGCCAAAATCAGCGACCAGAGGGCCCCTAGCCGATCGACGACCACGACTTCCCGATAGGCACGCTCGACCGACAAGGAGAGCTCCGTGTCAGAATCAGCAGGCAAGGAAGACGGCAAAGGCGCCATGAGAAGGCCTTCACCGTGAGGGCTTCCGGTGCGCCTGCAACCTTAGGCCGTCGTTTAACTCAGGAAAACCAGCGCTTAGAACGCTTAATTTCCACCGCCACTTCCGGCGGCACTTCCTTCTCCCAGCCCACATACCCCTGGCGGATACGCTCCGCCAAGGTGCGCGGCTGGCAAGCCAAGGCGGCGGGACTGGCCCCCGTGATGGGGATGAGGAAACCATTATTGCGGAGGTGCTCAAAGAGGCCCGCGACTTTGGGCCGGACCTGCACGTCGGCCGCCGTGACGACTGCATCGAGGGCGACCTGATAGGTCTCCGGAAAACAGACCAAGCAGGCGACGGGATCCGAAATCAGTCGGCGTAGCTGGTCGCCGCGCATCGGGTAAACCATCACCTTAACGCCATCCTTGAACAGACGGCCACAAGCCTCGAGCACGCCGCCTTCGAGATGCGTGTAGTGTGCAGGATTAAAGAGGTCCACGAGGTTGTTCATACCCGCGATGAGCGTGACGTCGCCGGTCGTATGAAGACGGAAGTAGGCAGGGAGGCGATACCAGCCGCGATGGCGAGTTACCAGCAAAGGACGGCCCACCGCCGCCACTAGGCTGATGCGTGCGTCGATTTCCTCTTCGGAGGCATTTTCTTGGCCCACGCACATTTCGTAGAGCGTGATGGTGTCAGCGCTCGGTGGCTGCGCACCTTGGGCGCAGCTAATCATGTCTTCATTGACTAGGGACAAGGGCCGGAAGGTGCCACGGGCGACCAAGACGGACTTTTTGTAAAAGAACTCGCCCGCTACCGCCGGCAAGCCGCGCTCATCGAACAATACCGCATCGGTCAGCCCGAGGCGGACGAGCCGCACCAAGGCCGTACGGTTATCGAAGCCCGGGAAACCCGGCCCACTGAAATGCACAAAATCTACCTCCACCCGACCGGCGCCGACGTCCTCGATGATAGCCTGCACGAATTCATCGATGGACGAGCGCTGATGTAAGGCCGCGTGAATGAGGTTCACGCCGACCATGCCGAGCGCGTCCTGCTGGCGGCCGGCATCACGATCCCACAGGCGCAGGTGTAGGATAACGTCGCTCGGTGCCGCCCCAGGCTCTGACTGAAAGCGCATGCCCATCCAGGAATGTCCCTGCCCTTTGCCATCGTGCGGCGTCGTGGCCACGGTGTCAGCAAAAGCAAAAAAGCGGGTGGAGGCATCGCGCTCGGTGGCGAGGCGATCGACCAGCAAGCCGTACTCATGCTCCATCATTTGCTCGAGACGTTCGCGCGAGACATAGCGCTGCGGATGGCCATAGATGGCATCGCTAACCCGCATGTCGTAAGCGGACATGCTCTTGGCGACTGTGCCTGAAGCCCCGCCGGCCTTAAAGAAATGCCGGACGACTTCCTGACCAGCGCCAATCTCCGCGAACACCCCATAGGCGGAGCGGTCGAGGTTGATGGCCAGCGCCTTGCGGGCGGTCACCGCACCAGGCTGCTCATGAGTATTCTCGGACATATCGGAATGGTAGCCCGCTCAGGCGACAGAAACCAGCGGAAAGGGGTGACAAAATGGCGACTTTGGATTGGCGAAACGTAGGCAGCCGAGCACAGTGATAGACAAATCCCCCCCAGCACCCCGCTCACCATTATCCCATGAAAGAATTCTTTAAATCAGTCCTCGCCTCCACCATCGGGACCTTCCTCGCTGGCCTGGGGCTTTGCTTCCTGATGTTCGTGCTCATGGTGGGACTCGTCAGTTCCAGCGGCAGCCAGCCCGAATCCACGCCGGTCCTAGTGAAGCCGAAGACGATGCTCGTGATCGGTAATGGCCTAGCGATCAACGACACCCCCGCTCACGGGACGCCCGGCTTAGCCTCCCTCCTCAGCGGTAGCCCGATGCCTGAAGTGGACCTCTTGCGCGCCCTCGAAGCCATCGACCTTGCCGCTAAGGATAACAACGTTGTGGGCCTGCTGATTGCCGGAGAAATCGAAGCGGGCATCGTTCAACTCAACGAACTGCGACAGGCTATCGTCAAATTCAAGGAAAGTAAGAAACCCGTCATCGGCTGGGTCGAGAACACCTCGCAACGGGAATACTACCTGACCAGCGTCGCGGATAAAATCTACATGCACCCGGCCAGTGAAGTTGAGCTCAAGGGCTTGGCCTCCTACAACATGTATTATGGTGAAATGCTGAAACTTTTCGGCGTGGGCGTTCAGGTCACTAAGGTCGGTAAATATAAGTCTGCGGTGGAACCGTTCCTCGGCGACAAGATGAGTGAGCCCGCCCGCGAACAGACCACCCAACTCCTCAATGGTGTCTGGAACCGACTACTGACAGACGTATCCGTTTCCCGCAAAGTGACCATCGCCGCCCTCCGCCGGGCGGCCGATGACGCTGGCATCTATAATGCCGAAAAGGCTAAGTCGCTGAAGCTCATTGATGGCATCCGGCAACGCGATGAACTGATTACGGAACTGCGCAAAGTGGGGGCGGGGGCCGATGAGTCCGGCACGTCCTTCCGCCAGATTTCCTTGGCCAAGTATGCCCATAAGGTCCAGCTACCACGCCGCGGTGAACGCATCGCCATCGTCTATGCCGAAGGTGAAATCGTCGATGGCTGGGGCGGGGTCGGCGAAATCGGCGGCGACCGCTTGGCCCGTGACCTCCGTGAGCTCCGGGCCGACCCGCGTCTCCGCGCGGTCGTGCTACGGGTGAAC
>CAITUF010000230.1 GCA_903895475.1 uncultured Opitutia bacterium
CCGTCCGGTATGGTAGTAATCCAAACGGATTTGCTGCATGCCGGCACGCAGCGTAGCCTTACCTTCGAAGGCTTGGACGCCGCGACGATCCTTCGGTGCGAACGCCGCTACTTCTTTCCCGTTGATGGTCAAAGTGGCGCCGTTGGCCTTGAGGAAGAATTGGTAATCACCCTCGGCCTTGAGATTAATCCAGCCCTCGAAGCGCAGGGCCATGTGGTGGTGAATTCGGTCAAAGTTGCTCAGCGCAAAATCAGCCGTCTGGCCGGCACGTTCAGGTTCGACCGATTCATGACCAATGCCTTCCCAGACCTGCCCACGGTACATCGTGTAGTTCAGGTGGCCCGGCACGCGGGTGTCGCGGAGGAGGTAATGGGCAATACATTCCAGTTCGCGGGCAGGCAGTTTGAGGTCGGGCATCCGGCCAGATGGGCGGCTCAGGTGGGGCTGGCGGAGGAACTCGATCAAACTGCGCAGGCTATATTTATCTTCGAGCGCACCGAGTGGCACGGATTTTGGGGCAAGCGTCTCGCGGCCTTGGGCATCGCGGGGCGAGTGACAGGCGGCGCAACCGCGGGCGTGAAAAAGTTTTTCCCCTTGGGCCGCGGCCACGGCGTCAGGCGCCTGTGGAGCGAAAGTCGAAGCCTTGAGCGAAAGCAGAAACTGTGTTAGCTCCTTGGCTGCGGTGGCGCGTTCCGCTTCGGGTAGTTTGGCCAGAAGGTCGGGCATCGTCGAACCCGGCTTGGTCGTGTGGGGCGCGCCGATGTATTTCTCTAGGTAGGTCGGATGGACTCTTTGGGCGACCTCCGCGAGGCGCGGAGCCTGCTTAGACTTAAGGTCGGTTCCCGTCGGGGCGGCATGGCAAGCGACACAGTTGAGTTCCTCAAGGAGCAGTCGGCCCTTCAAGGCGGCATCGAGGGTGGCTGTTTGGATCCCCGGTAGGCGGCTTTCGGCAGACAAGGTACTGCCAAGGCACAACAGCGTGGCGGCCACCACGCTGAGGTGGTGGGTTAAACTACGGACGGCGCTGGGGTGGGCCGGGGGGTACATGCCGTCAGTTGAAGGCACCGGCTGAAAGCAGGCGAGTGCGAAGACACTAAACCTTCAGTGAGCCCCTTGAAGGAACTATTACTTTACTGGTAGGGGTGGCGGCGTAAAGGCTTTGCCCTTCCAGCCAGCGATAATCCGTAGGTATTGATAGGGATCGGGCCAATCGGCGGAGGGCTCGACCACGGTGCCTTCGGGCCATTCGTTGAAACTCGTGAGGAGGAGGATGTCGGCCCCCGCCGCCAGTGCGGAGCGATGATAGGCTTGGAGAGTGGCCCCCTTGAGTCCCTTGATCACGTAGGCGGTGTCTGGCTGGATACGACTATTGTCGAGGGCCGGATGCATCGGGAGCAGTAGTTTACAGGAAGTCTGGCGAACCTCGGCGGCATAGTTCCGGAAGAAGGGCGTTAGTTCTGCTTCAGTAGAGATACGCTTTACACTGAAAGTTCCATAAAAGCCTAAGGCGTCGATACCGGGCGTCTGTCGCCAGGCCGCGGGCACGCCATAGGAGCCTTTTTGGTAGGCGATTTTATCCATGGCCCACCAGACTGGCCCCACGCGTTTTTCGACTGCAGTGCGGAGTTGCGTAAAGGTCGCTGGGGTCAATTTCGGTGCGAACGGCACTTGGTAAAGGTAGACGACGGGCCGTCCGTCGACATGCAGGTAACCAGGTTGGTCTTTGGTGCGAAGGAGGATGCCGCTTAGTTGTTCCGCCAGTTTCGGGACCTCGGCGTGGAATTGGGCGAGTTCGCAGTTTAGTGCGACTTTGACTTTAGTCTTAGCCGCGGCTGGCAGGATGACGGTTTCAAACGCTTGACCGCTGCTATTGGCTCCGCCCCACCACGAAACGAGAAAGGCATCAATACCTGCGGCGTCGGCGAGCTGGAGGTGCCAGGCGGTCGTGGCGACGTGGATGCTGTCGTACGCGCCGATGAGCGGTTGCGCGGGGATGAGCCAACGCGTCGCTTGTCCGGCCACCTGTTTATCGGCCCAGAAACTCCAGCGTGCCTTCGGCCCCGCGGGGGTATCATACCAAGCATAATAGAAAGACCAGACGGGTGGGTGGGGTGGTACCGTTTCGGCAGCGGTTAGCACTGCTAGCGTCGCAAGCCATAGGCTAAGGGAACGGAGAACGCACCGCATCGTCAGAGGTCAGCCCTTGAGTGACGCCATGTCGATGACGAAGCGGTAGCGGACGTCCTGTTTGATCATGCGCGTCCAGGCTTCGTTAATCTGCTGAATCGGGATCAACTCGATGTCCGAGACGATGCTGTGCTGAGCACAGAACTCGAGCATCTCCTGAGTCTCGGCGATGCCGCCGATGCAGGAGCCACTGAAGTTACGGCGGGGCATGATGACGCTGAAGGCGTGGACGGCGAGGGGCTTCTCTGGCACGCCTACGAGGCAAAGAGTGCCGTCGAGCTTGAGCAGTGCCAAGTAGGCGTTGAGGTCGTGCTGAGCGGAAACGCAGTCGAGGATGAAGTGGAACGTGCCCGCGTGCTTCGCCATTGCGGCGGCGTCGGTCGAGACCACGACCTCGTGCGCGCCCAAGCGCAGGCCATCGGCAACCTTGGAAGGAGAAGTCGTAAAGAGCACAACGTGGGCACCGAAAGCACGGGCGAACTTAACGCCCATGTGGCCAAGGCCGCCGAGTCCGACGACGCCGACCTTCTGTCCCGGGCCGACCTTCCAATGACGCAGTGGGGAGTAGGTCGTGATACCGGCGCACAGTAACGGGGCAGTGGCCGCGAGATCTAGCCCCTTGGGGACGCGGAGGGTGAACGCTTCGTCGACGACGATGCTGGAGGAGTAGCCGCCGAACGTGTGGCCCCCGAGGTGCTTGTCGGCGCTATTGTAGGTGAACGTGGCACCGGTGGTGCAGAACTGTTCAAGGCCCTGTTGGCAGCTCGAGCAGGTGCGACACGAATCAACCATGCAGCCGGTAGCGCCGATGTCGCCGACCTTGAGTTTAGTTACCTTGCTCCCGACCTTGGTGACACGTCCGACGATCTCATGGCCAGGGACGCAGGCATATTGGGTGCCGGGCCATTCGCTGCGGGCCGTGTGGACGTCGGAGTGGCAGACGCCACAGAACAAAATCTCCATCTCGATATCCGTGGGACCCGGCTCGCGGCGTGGGATGCTCAGCGGGGCGAGCGGGTTGGCGGCGGCAGAGGTGCCGAAGGCGCGGGCGGTGGTAGGCATGGCGAAGAAAGGTTTAGCTGAGCCCTCACCAGTAGGCGACCACCGGACGATGGCAAGCAGGTCGATGGATTAGCCGCTTACCTTCGGGCTAAGTTTCACGGTCTTAGGGTGAGAGATAGCGGGCTGATTGACTAGCGATGCCGCGGGTTACTCAGGAAGTAGAAATGCCCGTCTTCCGCGCCGCCGACGAAGTCGGGGATACCATCGCCGCGGAAATCGACCACGGCAGGGCTAACGTCATGCCCTTCGATGTTCTGCTTCACCAGCGGCCCTTCGTTACGGAAAGACCATTTCCCGTCGGATGATTTAACTTGGCGATAGAAGTCGGCGCTCGAGGAGTTGACGAGTAGGTCAAGTTTGCCGTCGCCATCCCAATCGACGATGCAGAGCTTACGTCGTCCGCTCTTGCCGGCCGTACCAGCGGTGAGACGTAAAGGTTTATTGGCCTCGTCGCAGAAGACCCTCTGCGGCGCGAGTAGGACGAGTTGGCCGTCGCGCCGAGTGCGTTCAAAAAAGGCGAGGTAGCCCTCGTGGTCCAGCATTACCAAGTCAATCAGCCCATCCTTGTTCCAGTCGACCGCTACGGGCGTTGTCCGCCACTGCGTAAGCAGGGCCTTGCCGGCGGGTTTGCGCCAACCCCAAGCCAACGACGGTTGCGGCCCGTTCCATTCGACCTCGATGGACTGGGCAGGGGAGAGGGCAGGCGCCTGCCGTGTGCCGATGTTGCGATACCAGACCACGTCCCCGAGGATTGAATTAACGATGAGATCGGACCGTCCGTCGCCATCCCAATCCGCCACGGTGAACGTCGTGTAGCCCCATTTCGCTTCGGCGGGACCTTGAATGCTGCCGTTCTCTCCCGCCATGATGCGGAGTGGTTGGCCGTTAATCGCGAGGTATTTCGGGGCCGCGAACTTTGGTTTCGCGACGCCTGGTCCGCTGAGGTTCTCGAACCAACCGATGTAACCGGCCGTGTTGCCCGACAGTAGGTCCATATCGCCATCGCCATCCCAGTCGAAGCCGAACGGCGTGGCGAGGGCGCCGAATTTCAGCTCGGCCGCCTCTTGCTGGAAGTAGCGCGGTGGCAGGAAGAGTGGTGTATGGTCGCTCGTGAAATTCCCGGTGTTCTCGATGAAGGCCACGCGACCATCCTCATCGCCGACAATGAGGTCGAAGTGGCCGTCCTTGTTCCAGTCGATGGCCACGGGCGTGATCATTTCGAGATCCATCGTTAACGGGCGCGGAGATCCAGGCAGGCTGGCGGCCTCGCGCGTCGCCTTCCAGGCGGAGGGGAGGGCCAGCGCTTCGGCCCCTGGCGGTAACGTGAGTCGACGCCCCGCTGCGTAGCGCGGTTCCGGGCGCGTACCGATGTTCTCGTAATAGGTAAACCCATCGAGGAATTCGCCGCACAGGACGTCGACGTCGCCATCGCCGTCGAAGTCAGCGAAGTTGGGGGATGGCCAGCCAAAGGTCTCCAGGGCACGCTCGCCGGTCATCAATTTAAACGGCGTCGCATAGACGGGCTGTGCGTTCGTGCCCTGATTGAGGGCGATGTAGACGAAGCCACGCAGCGGCCCACGAATCCATCGTCCCTGTGCGTCGTAGCCATTATCCCAGCCGTAATCGGTCCAATCGCCCACGCCGATGGCGAGGTCCTGCCGACCGTCGCCATCGTAGTCGACCACCTTCCACATGTTGGCCCGGACCTTGTTCGGGTGCACATTGGCGGACAACGGTAGCTTCTGGCCGTGGCTCAGGCCGGCTTGCAGAAAGTCCGGGTAGATGGTCCCTGGCGACAGTACCTTGGGTTGTCCCTCGACGTAGCTCACCGTGACGTTCTGCAGTCCTAAACTAAGGCGCACGCCGGCCTTGAAGATAGGCATCGCTGTCTTGGCGCTATCGGCGGTCGCTTCGAAGAAGTAGGTCCCGTTAGAGGGCTTATCCGGACAGTTCACCACCAAGTCGAGCCGTCCATCCCCATCGAAGTCCATCGGCAGCGGCCAAGCCCATAGCCCGACGCCGAGATCTACCGTGAGACCGGGGTGGTTGTAGGACAGGCGCGTGAGTTCTTGGGCCGCCCCTGGGAAGCTGGCCGCAAGGCAGAGGAGCGGCAGTAAGAGTTGTCGCATCGCGCCCGCCGATTACTTCTTTCGCAACTCGTCGATCTTCGCCTGAATCTTGGCCGCTTGGGCCACAGCGTCGCCGAGTGGCGACGGCGCGACGACCTTCTCGCGGCTATACCCGGTGAAGTTCATCCAATGCGTAGCCCGGTGACGACGAAGCAGGTCCACCTGCGGAAAGAGCGGGTCGGCCTTGATTTTCGCGATCGGCTCCTCGGGCGTATCTAGGCCGACGCCGGCGAGGATGGTGCGGGCCATCAGCAGGTGGCCTTCGTCGCCCGGGTGCACACGGTCTTTGGAGAAGACCTCGGTGCGTTTCGCGCGAGCGGTGCGCATCGCCGTGTGCAGGTCGACGACCTCGAGGCCTGGACGTTGCAGCGTTTTCTCCCACGCTGCATAGGCCGTTAGCACCGTGTCATAGTTGAACTCACCTGGCTTCGTGGTCGCATCATAGATGGGGGGAGTCACGAGGATAACGCGCTTCACGCCGGCCTTTTGGCAGGAGTCGAGCAAGTGATTGATGCCGTCCTTGAACGCTTGGAAGCGCTTATCCTCGAGCGGCAGGTAGATGCCGTCGTTCATGCCATAACACGCGAAGACCACGTCGGGGCGCATTTTGTCGAGGACGCGCGGCAAGCGTTCGGAGAGCGCGGGCCGTGCGAATTTACCGCCGGCGTGGCCGGGCTCGCTGAGGCCAGAGACTGTCTCGCTCGACAGACCGAGCGGGTAGATTTCGAAACGAGCCTGCGGACGTAGTTTCTGGAGGTAGTAGTCCATGAAGGATACGTAGCCTCCGCCTTGCGTGATGGAGTCGCCGAGGACGACGATCTTTTGGTTGGCGAGTGAGTCGACGGAAGCCGCGACGGCCAAGGTGGAGGTCAGCAGTAGGGAGAATAGCCAGCGTAAGGGGTGCATGGACGGGTGGGGTGGCTTAATCTCTAGTCCTTGATTGGGAGATGGCAAGGGAGCCGAGTCTCCAAGACTAAAGACCCCTCATCCGTGGTCGAATGAAAGGTCTGAAATGGTCGGATAGGGGGGATTCGAACCCCCGACCTCCTGCACCCGAAGCAGGCGCGCTACCAGGCTACGCTACTATCCGATAGTTGGACTGAACTACAGCCGCCGGGAGCGGCTTCGAAGGGTTAAAATACAGCGTCTCCTTGTGAAAATGCAAGTGAGGTCTCCTAATACCCCTGCTTTTGTTGGCTATTTGGCTAAAACCTTGATTTTGCCGATTAGCGTCTGGGGGTGAACGCGGCCTTTAGCCAAGCCAAGGCGTCTTCATCCGTAGCCTTCGGGTCATCGGTCCAGCGGACCGCTGAAGCCGCCAGAGGGAGGCCGCCGATCAGGCCAGGCAGGTCGCCGTATTTCGCTCCACCGGGGAGGAACTTTGCGTCATGGACGTCCTTGAGCTGTGCGAAGCGGAAGCCAGCGGTCGCGAAGAAGGCCGCATCGGTCGACTGATGGTAGCCGGCGAGTACGGCGGAGATTGAAGCGTCACCGGCGCTGACCACGGCGAGCTGGCCGCGGAAAGTTTGGCGAGCGAAGATAGTCAGTAACTCCACATCGTGCGCGCGTTGTGCCACGAGCGAATCGTTATAGCCGAATGTATAGGCCGGCACCGCGCGTGTCTCCTTGACCCGACGGGTATGCGAAAACTTCGGCCCGCCTTGTAGATAAAGATCAGGGGCGAGCACCGTGAAGCCTTGTTCTAGCAGTGATAGGAAATCCGAACGGACTTTTCCATCTGCAGTACGCAAGGCAGCTTGGCCGTCGTCGCGCAGCCAAAGTACCGTACGGCCGTTCGGCTTGGCTGGTTGGAGGGCCGTGAAGTGCACGCTCTCTCCGCGCAACTTGTGGGTGAGTGTCCCGCGTGTTTCCGTGTGGGCGCCGAGCGTTTGCGGTGTTCCCGTCGATGCTTGGACATCGCTGGCTTGGGTCGCGACGCCGAGCACCGCTTGGACGTAGTCACGGAGCAGGGCAGAGCGCCCTGCAGGGGTTGCCTGTTTAAACTGAGACTCGCTGTCGTCGGCAAACCAACGGAGTAACCGGCGTTCGAAGTCAGCCGACGCGGCGGGTGGCGCTGGATGGGCTGTGTCCCAGACGGAGAGTTCTGCTTTGGTTAGTACCTTGTAGTCGCGTTCGCGAATCGGCGTCGGCTGACCAAGGTGAAAGTGCTGGTTTAGCCAGCCATAGAAAGCCGTCCGTGCGGCCTGATTGTAGTTATGTGGCGAAGCCTCATCGCGGTGGAGCATGACCGCCTCTGGGTGTCCGAGCGTTGCGTAAAGTTGGCGGAGTTCGGGGAAGCCCTTCGTGGACATCTCCTTGGTCCAGTCATTGGCGGTCGTCATGCCCTGGGGCTTGGGTGCAAAGAGCGCCGCGAAGTGAACGTTCCCTTGGCCAATGCGGAGCAAGGACGCATTTTCGCAGGAGCAACCCCCTTGCATCGCCGTCGACACCATCACGGCGGGGAAGGAGAGCGCGATCCGTTCGTCGAGCGCTGCCAACATCATCGTTTGAGTGCCGCCACCACTCGCGCCGGTCGCCGCCACGCGGGTCGGGTCGACGTCGGGGAGGGACAATACGAAGTCGACGCTCCGCAGTGCATTCCAGGTCTGCAGTCCCATCACCGACTGCAGGCGGGCTTCCGCGGGCGCGCTGTAGAGGCCCCAAGACTGTGGGTCATTCATCTCGGGACGTGCCTTGGCGAACCGATGGATTACTTCGGGCGAGAACTGCAGCGAGTCGGAGTCGCTGAGTGTGTCCCATTGCCAGACGATGCAGCCCATGCGGGCTAGCTGCACGCAGAGGGACTGGAAGCGGCTCTTGCCGCCTTCCGTGAAAGTCTCTTGCCCGGTGGTGATCTCCTTACGGACATAGTCGGCGTCCTGCACGAGGAAGCGGGCGTCCTTCCAGTGGCCATGGGCGAAGAGCACCGCGGGGGCCTTGCCTTTGATCTGCTTGGGACGATAAAGGTTACCGGTCACAAAGAACCCCGGCGCACTTTCGAAGTACACCTTTTC
>CAITUF010000231.1 GCA_903895475.1 uncultured Opitutia bacterium
CAGGTCGAAGCCTTGGCGGTGTCCGTTCGTGGTTCCGTGGCGGATGTGGACGAAACCGCTGAGGCGGTGAAAGCCCTGCGCACCGACGTCGGGACGCAGCAGGCCGCAGTAGCCGAAGATCTCAAGAAATTGCGCGAAGATTTAAAGAAGTCTGGCCAGAAGGCGGTCGCTGCCACGGAGAAACTGAGCGAAGCGCTCGAGTCCGTGCAGGCCGAAGTAAAGTCCTTACAGGCAAACCCGCCCGCCGCCTCCGCTCCTAGCCCGTCGTCGCTTTCCGACGAAGAGCCGGAGGCCGTGAATGCACCGGGCGAGGCTCCGGCTGAAGTAGCGACTGACGAGGAGGAAGAAGAAGCGATTGAAGAAGAGATCTCGGACGACGAAGTCGCGGTCGAGTCCGCCTCACCTGCTTCCGTCCCTGCGGGAGGCGGCACTTCGCTGACGATTAACTTGATGATCGGCATCGGTAACAAGCCGTATGTCCGCGGGACGGGTCCGGGCCTGAGCCAAGATAGCGGGCAACTCATGACCTTCCTCGGTATCGGTCGCTGGCAGTGGGTCTCGCCGGAGCCCGATGCGCCCGCGACGGTGGAAATTTGGAAGAACGATCAGACGCCGATGGGCGAACCGCTGCACCTTTCGGGCGGCGAGCCAGTCGAGGTCGATGAGAGCCACTTCACGGGCTCGTGATGCGATGCTGAGCCTCTTGGCTACGTGGGTTTTCCTGGCGGCGGGCGAGCCCGTCGCGGCGCCTGCGCCGGAGGCCCCACGTATTTTCGCCAATGAGGGTGGCCTGGCCGTCGTCCTCGGCTATGATCTAGCCGAAGTCAGTTTTGTCGCCGTGCATTGCTCCGCCCTCGAACGTTATACGCAACAAGTGTTGGCGATTCCGGCTATCCCTGGAGTCGTTAATGGCGTGCCCCAAGCGAAAGGCCGTTTGGAAATCGTCGACCTGCCGGGGCAGCCAGACGTCAGCGTCCGCGTGCAAGCGGGCCAAGTCATTGTCTCGCTCCGGCTCGCCACCGCCGAGGCCGCGGCCCAGCGGGCCTCGGAAGCGGCGGCCCGCACTTGGGTGGGCCGGGTCGCTTTTGCGGCCGGCCAGCCCGTGACCGCTAGCGAGCCGTGGGTCGCGCAGGCTTTGGCGAGTGAGACGCGCGCGCTGTTGCGTCCAGCGATGGTTGATTTCTGGTATCGTGAAGGCCGCTTAGCCGCCCCCGCGCGCTTAGCGGATATCCTCCAAGGCAAGGCAGCGGAGCGGGAAGCTTTCCTTTTTTGGCGAGCGCTCCGCCATGATGTTGGGATCTCCGCTGAGCAGACCCGCGTACTCATCGCGGCGGCGCAGGGGCGTGACACGCGGAAAATTTTGGCGACCTTGGCGAAGTCCGAGGAGGAATGGTGGCTGGCCGCTCGTGCTAACCTACTTCAAACGCGTAGTCCCGTGAGCCTAGGCATGCGCGAGTCTGCGGAAGCCTTGGATGATGCCGTTCGGTTTGTCTTCGACCTTGGTGCCGGCGATGTCGTCCTGACTGGTCCGCAGGTCGTGCGGCAGCGCGAGGCCGCGGGCGTGCGGCAAGGCATGGAGTCGCGGCTCTTGGTGCTTCGCCGGGAGATCCTCCGCCAGAATCCAGTCTACCATAATGCTTGGCGCACCTTGGGGGCTTGGCTGGAGCGGTTTCCGAAGTCATCGCCCGAAGAGCTCGATGCTATCTGGGCCGATTTTCAGAAAGAGGTTCGCGAGGCCGAGGTAATGCGGAAGGAAATCCAAGGCGTCTTGGCTGAGCCGAACTTAAAATAAAAAGGCCAGCACGGGGCTGGCCTTTGCCGGGAAGCGGGTGGCGCTTAGCGACCCTGCTTTTCAGAGATATCCTTAGGGAGCATCTGGTCCGCCAAGGTAACGCGGAAAAGGCTGAGAGCCATCCAGAGTACACCCGAGAGGCAGGACGAGGCGAGCAGGGCACCCGCCCAAACGGCGGGCTCGCCGGCTTCAACCCAAGGCACGTGCTTCTTAAGTATCGTGGCCATCCAGGCGAAGAAAATCACAGTCAGGGAGAGGTCGACGATGACCCCCCACGTGGTGACCAGCTTGGGCTTCATGTTGTTGTCCATGGGGACTGATTCGTGCCTTTCCTGCCCCGCCTGTCAACCTCGCCCCGCCCGCCCCGGAGTTTTAGCGTCTCTTGGGCGGATATCTCCACCCTTGCCACGCCCGTCAGGCCGTTCACCCTGCCCGCCCCGGCAGGGTATTGCCTAACCGGGTCAATCACCCACATTTCACCGTCAATATGGCCGAAGAGCTCAAGGATACCCTTAACCTGCCCGTCACCGATTTCCCCATGCGGGCCGGCCTGGCCGAACGCGAGCCGCTGCGTATCGCCCACTGGGAGAAGAATGGCCTCTACGCCGCCATTCAGAAACGAGCCGCCGGTAAGCCCGCCTTCGTCCTCCACGATGGACCGCCTTTCACTAACGGAGACGTCCACATTGGCACCGCTCTCAATAAACTGCTGAAGGATGCGATCCTGCGCTTCAAGTCCATGCGCGGGTTCCGGACGCCGTACGTCCCGGGCTGGGACTGCCACGGTTTACCGATTGAGCATAAGGTGATGAAGGAGCTCCAGGCGAAGCAGCAGTCGCTCGACGCCCTCGGCGTACGTAAGGCCTGCGCCGAATTCTCCGCCGCTTATATCGAGAAGCAGCGCGGGCAGTTTCGCCGGCTCGGCATCCTTGCCGATTGGAAGTCCGAATACCGCACCATGGATCCCGCCTACGAGGCCGAGATCCTCAAGGGCTTCAGCAGTTTCGTTGAGCAAGGCCTCGTCTATCGCTCGAAGAAGCCTGTCTATTGGTCCATCCCTTGCCAGACGGCTTTGGCCGAGGCCGAGATTGAATACCTGACCAAGCGTTCGCACTCCATCTGGGTCGCCTTCCCTGTCGCCGACCCCGCCGCGAAGGGCCTCACCCCCGCGCACCCACTCGCCGTCGTTATCTGGACGACCACCCCGTGGACGTTGCCTGCTAACCTCGCCATCGCCGTGCATCCAGAACTTGAATACGTCGAGGTCCGCCACGGCGACCGTTCGTTCCTCGTGGCCGCCGCCCGCCGCGATGCCTTTGTCACCGAGTGTGGCCTCGAAGGGGCGACCGATGGTTTCCGCGTCAAGGGCCGCGCCCTCGAAGGCCTGCAACCCCAGCACCCCTTCATCGCGCGCCCCGCGCCGGTCGTGCTTGCCGACTACGTCACCACGGACGCTGGTTCGGGTTGCGTCCACACCGCCCCGGGCCACGGCCTCGAAGACTTTCAGACCGGCAATAAATACGGCCTCGAGCCCTATTGCCCGGTTCGCGATGATGGTACCTACGCTGATGATGGCCAAGTCCCGGCGGCCTTGGTGGGCGTGACCGTGCTTGAGACGGACGGTAAGAACCCGGCCAACATCGCCGTCCTGGGCTTGCTTAAGGAAAAGGGTGCGCTTCTGAAGTCGCAGAGTTTCGAACACCAATACCCGCACTGCTGGCGCTCCAAGTCACCAGTCGTCTTCCGCGCCCTGGACCAATGGTTCGTCGGCCTCGATCGCGGTGGCCTGCGGGCTAAGGCCCTCGCTGCCGTCGGCCAGGTGAAATGGATTCCTGCTAGCGGGGAGAATCGCATCCGCGCCGCCCTCGAAGGCCGTCCCGATTGGTGCATCTCGCGCCAGCGCGCTTGGGGTGTGCCGATCCCTTCGTTCTACTCACCGTCGACCGGCGAGTCCTACCTCGATGCGGGCATCGTCCGGCATGTCGCCGCGCAGGTCGCTACCCGCGGTGGCGATTGGTGGTGGGCCTCGTCCGTCGCGGAAGTCCTCGCCGGTGCTCCCGTGCCAGCCGCTTGGCCGAAAGATCTCCGCAAGGGAACCGACACGCTGGACGTGTGGATTGATTCAGGCTCCAGCCACTTGGCCGTTTGCGCCCTCCATCCGGACCTCCATTGGCCCGCCGACCTTTACCTCGAAGGTTCCGACCAGCATCGCGGTTGGTTCCAGTCTTCCCTCTGGACCGCCATCGCTGTCAAGGGCACGGCGCCTTATCGCGCCGTCCTTACGCATGGTTTCGTCGTCAACGAGAAGCGTCAGAAGATTTCGAAGTCCGATAACCCGAGCGGTAAGCCGCAGACCGCTGATGACTACGTCAAGAAATACGGCGCCGATATCGTGCGCCTCTGGGTCGCCTCGGAAAACTACCAGAGCGATATCCCGATTTCCGACGCCATCTTCGAGACCATTTCGAATCAGTATCGCGGGATGCGTAATTCGTTGCGCTACCAGCTCGGTAATCTCTTCGACTTCGATGCCGCGAAGGATGCGCTCCCAGTCGCGCAGTTAACCCCGATCGACCGCTGGGTCCTCGTCGAGACCGCCCAGCTCATCCGCGAAGTCACCGACGCCTGCGAGCGTAATGAGTTTCACCGTGCCGCCGCCGCCTTGGCGGGTTTCACGACGGGCACGCTCTCGGCGACCTACCATAATGTCGTCAAGGACCGCCTCTACACGACCGCGCCCAACGACCCCTTGCGCCGTTCGACGCAGACCGCGCTCGACCTCGTCTTGCGCGCCTACCTGAAACTCATCGCGCCCTTCGTACCGTTCACGGCGGATGAAGCGTGGTCGCACTTGCACGCCCGCACCGAGTATGTCGACGCCACGTGTATCCACCTGCAAGACTGGCCCGTCGTCGACGCGGCTTGGGAAGACGCCTCCGGTTTAGCCGCCCATACCGCTGTCGCCGCCATCCAGGCCTTGGCCGCCCAGGTCAACATCCCCATGGAGCGCCTCCGGCAGGAGAAGAAAATCGGCCAGTCGATGGAAGCCGCCGTCACCGTTACCGGTGACCCGGCCGACCCTGATTTCGCCATCCTTTCCCAGCATGCGGGCCTTTTAACCGAGCTTTGGATCGTCTCGGCCGTCACGCTGCAGCCCCAACCACAGGCCCCGCTAGCCTTTGCCGTCGACCATGCTTCTGGGGTAAAGTGCCCGAGGTCATGGCGCTGGGTGCCTACGCTTGTGGACGCCGGGAAATACGGTATGGTATCCCCACGGTGCCGCGCCGCCCTCGCCGCCAAGTACCCGCAATCCTAAACACCACTCTTCATGTCCAAGAAACCCGCCCCCAAGAAGCCCGCCGCCAAGGCTGTCGCTAAGTCAGTCGTTAAGCCTGTCGCCAAGGCCAAGCCCTCCCTCAAGCTGGTCAAGAAGCCCGTGGCCAAGGTAGCTCCACCTGCTTCCAAGAAGCCGGCCGTACCGACTAAGCCTACGGCCAAGGTGACGCCTCCCAGCAAGACCCCGCTGGCGAAGGCTGGTAAGGCCTCTGGCAAGCCTACTCCCGTCGCTGTCCCGGCCAAAGCGGCGAAGGCTCCCGTCGTCGCAGCTAAGTCCGCCAAGCCCGCGAAGGGTGCGAAGATTCAGGCCAAGACCAAGGCAGAGCACGAGAAGCAGAAGCAGCTCCTTGATAAGCATCGCGTCATTCATGATCAGGTGGGGACTCCCGACGCTCCGGTGCGCACCAAGCTGCAATTCTTTACCTTTGCGGATGTCCTCGAGCATATGAAGAGCCGTAAGCGCGAGGGTTCTAAGTTGAACCTCTGGGTGCCCGAAGAAGAGCGCAAGGCGCGCGAGAAAGCCGCCACCGCGGCCCGGGACAAGGGGCACAAGTCGCATAATATCGCGGCCGCTTCGATTGCTGACCTGCTCGGCGGGGTTAACCCGTTCCGTAAGGGCGGCGGGATGGTTGATGAATCTAAGCAAATCCCCGAAAAACTTCGCCGCTATTACCACCTGCTGACCGCCATGCGTGAAGTCATCCAAAAGGGTTTGGCCTTCCACTCCGAAGAGGCCCTCAAGAAGAACGGCAAAGATGACGCTGGTGACCTCTCGGGTTACTCCCAACACCTGGCTGACGCCGGCACGGACACGGCCGACCGCGACTTCGCGCTCTCCCTTATTTCCAACGAGCAGGAAGCGTTGAAGGAAATCGCGGACGCGGTCGAGCGACTTAAGTCAGGTAAGTACGGCATCTGTGAAATCACTAATAAGGTCATCCCGCATGCGCGTCTGATGGCGGTACCGTTCACCCGCTACTCGCTGGAAGGCCAGAAGGAGCTTGAACGCAACCGTCGCGCACATCGTCGGCGGGGCGGCAGTCCGCTCGGCGAAATCGGCGATGAAGTCGGCTTCGGTACCGGCGGCGGCGGCGGTGAAGACGATCAGCCCGAGACTTGAGCCCCGGCGCGTTCAGTCCCTTGCGTCTGCGAGCGTACAGCACTTTCTGGGCGGTGGCGGTCGTGGCTTTTGTGACCGACGTCCTGACCAAGCTGCACATCGAGCGAATCTTTCCGCTCCGGTTCGAAAACGACTGGGTCTATCACTTCTCCGAAAACCCCGAGCGCTCACCCATCGCCATCTTTCCTTGGCTTTGGATTGTCCACGTTGGCAATAAGGGGGCGGCGTGGGGCCTAGGGGCGCAGTATGACGTTCGCCCGTTCCTCGTCTTCTTGGCACTGGTGGTCTTAGCCTTGGTGTGGCGTTGGCGCCACCCCTTGATGCGTGAATTGGGCGGTGGCCAGTTGGCCTTCGGCCTCTTCGTCGGGGGGACGCTGGGCAACGTGCGCGACCGTCTCTTCGGGGACCATGTGATAGACTTCATCGATGTCCATTTACCTGGCTATCGTTTCCCTGCATTCAACGTCGCCGACTCCTGCATCTGCGTGGGCGTCGTCATTTACCTCTTCATGTCCTACCGGCAAGATTACCTGCGGCGGGAAGCCATCGTCTCGCACGCGGGCGAGGACCAGCCGCGGGGCTAGGATGGACGCTGTGCGCTTCGATGTGGCGGCGCACCCAGGCGCCCAAGCCTATAAGCTGCTGGCGGGCCTCGTGGTCCCGCGGCCCATCGCGTTGGTCACGACAATCGACGCCCAAGGGGTCGTCAACGCAGCGCCATTCTCATTCTTCAACGTCATGGGCACAGAGCCCCCGCTGGCCGTGTTGGCGCCGGGTGACCGTGAGGACGGCACGCCGAAGGACACCGCGGCCAATCTCTTAGCCAATGGCGAGTGTGTGATTCATCTCTGTGATGAGCCGATGGCTGACCGGATGGTGGCATGTGCGCGATCGTTACCGCCTGGCGTGAGCGAAGTGGAGCGCGAGCGTCTGGCGACGCGTCCAGCGGAGCGGGTCCGTCCACCCATCTTAGTCGATTGTCCGGTCGCTTTGGAGTGCCGCGTCCTTGATGTCAGGATGTATGGCGAGAACCGCGTCGTCGTCGTGGAAATTCTTTTGGCTCATGTGCGGGCGGGTATCGCCGATCCAGTGACCTGGCGGGTGGACTACGCGCAGTATGCGCCGGTCGGGCGCATGAATAGCCCCGACGGCTACGTGCGCACGCGGGATATCTTTCGTAAGGATTTCCCCCGCAGTTAAGCGGCTTTGCCGAGGCGCTTCACCACCGTTGCGAAGTCGTCGGGGAGCGGGGCGGTCAAGTCAATCGGGACGCCGGCCACGAGGCCTTGAATCCGGCCGAGATGGAGGAGCAGGCAACGATGCAGAGGCTTATCTTCGCCCTTATTGAGGCGACCTCGTCGGGTCGTATCGGTGAGCGTCACGCGGCCAGAGCGGGCGTATTCGAGTTCGCCGGCGATACGCAGTCCGCATTCGTTAGCGTGGGCGCGGATTTGGTCACGACGCGGGAACCGTGTTGTCGCCGTCCAGCGCCGCCAGCGATTGAAAAGCTCGCCGCCGTGAAAGGTCGTCTCGGCTTGTTTGCCGAGCCGATGCGAGACGAAGGCACGCCCGCGCGTATCGTCCATCCCCAGCGGCAGGTCGCAGAGCCCGCCTTCGGCGGGGGCCTCTTCGGTGCGGGCGATGAACTCGTAGGTAAAGTTAAGTTGAAACGATCCGATGGCCTCGCGCCACGCGGCGAGCGTGCTGGCTCGGTCAGCGAGGATGAGCAGCCCAGAGACTTGCGGCTCGGGACCGAAGGCTACGGCTGGTTCTTTGAGCCCGAGCTTAACGATCTCGGGTTTCTCCAGTTGAAGTTGGACGCGGAGTTCGCCGACTAAGTGGGCAGCATTTTCCTGCCAGGGATGGTCGTCGCTGGGTAAATTAACTGGCTTGTTGAGAGCGACCCAGCCTGGCCCGTGCGTGAGAACATCGAGCCGCAAGGGCGCCACGCCGAAGACTCCCGACGGGAAGCCGATGGAGGAAGGGAGCTGGCTCATCCTAAAACAAAAAACCCCGGCGTCTCAGACGGCGGGGTTGTGGAGAGGCCCGAAAGGCATCTCTTACTTCTTGGCGGCAGCCAGCTTCTTCGCGAGGCGAGCCTTGATGCGGTTCGCTTTGTTGCGATGGATGACGCCCGTCTTGGCGGCCTTGTCGGCGGCGGAAGCCACGGCGGCAGGGCTGGCGGAAGCCGCGCCAGCGACGAAGCCCTTGACGAGGCTCTTGAGGCGGGTGCGGACGATCTTATTGCGGGCGGCGCGAGCAATGGTTTGGCGGATGCTCTTCTGGTTAGCTTTGATGTTGGCCATGTGTGTCAGTAGGGAAGCCGTGGGCGGCCCTCGGAGTCAACGCGGATTTAACGATTTCGCCCCCAGAGTCGGGGGCGTCGTCAAATTTGTCCTGCTGGTGGAAGGGGTGGGATTCGAACCCACGAACAGCGAAGCTGAACGGATTTACAGTCCGCGACCTTTAGCC
>CAITUF010000232.1 GCA_903895475.1 uncultured Opitutia bacterium
CGCAGTGCCAACCCTACCTCGAGGCAAAGGCGTGAAAAGGGAGCGAAAGGGGGAAGCGGGAAGTGGGCTGGCGAACGGACGCGACGCAGTCGCGCCCCTACCCGAGGCAGCTAGGACAGCACGTGGTGCTGTCCCTACCTTGATGCAAAATATGAGCATGCGGCGAAGCCGCCACACAACCCCCAGCCAACTATACTCCAGCCCACCAGTCCCCTCGAAGGAAGAACGAGCGTCGCTCGTTTTCCTTCGCTTACTTCTTTTCTTCCGGGACTTCCGTCAATTCCTGCACGAGGCCTTGGGCGGTGAAGTAGGCGTTGCGCTGTGTGAAGCGGGCGACGAGTTGCTTGACTTCAACTTCGGTGGCGTCGTCCTTCGGCTTTTCGGCCTTGGCGGCGCGGAGGAAGACGGTGTCGCCGTTGCCGGTGCGGATGCCCGTGGTGGTCTTGCCGACGCCGGCGACTTCAAGGACTTGGCCGGTGCTTTCGTTGATGCCAGAGAGGTTCTCAGGCGTCGTCACGACGGTGAAGGGGGCGGGCGTCGAAGTCGTCAGGCCGAGGGCCTTAGCGCTTTCAGTGAACGACTTGCCGGCGGCGGCATCTTCTTGGAGCCGCTTGGTGATGCGGCTGAGTTCTTCGGCCTGGAGGCGGGCGCGTTCGTTGCTGCGCCAGTTGGAGAGCGCGAGGGCCTTAACTTCTTCAAAGGCCGGGAGGCGGGATTCGATGCGCTTGTTGAGGAGCACGAAGATGGCGGCGTCTTCAGCACGGAACATATCTGTGCGCCATTCCGTTTCGGTCAACTCGCCGGCGAGACGGAGGGCTTCCGCAGGAACCTTAGCATCGGTCGGCGGGTTGTTCACGTCGTAGGCGGCGAGGGTCGTGAGCTTAGCGCCTTTGGCCGTGAGCCAGGCGGCGAAGGCCTTGGAGTCGGCCTTGTGGGCTTCGGTCGGGAACTTGTCACCGAGCTCTTCGCCGACCTTGCCGGCGAGGTTGCGGAGGGCGCGGTCGGCCCGGATGATTTTCTCAATATCCGCCCGGCGAGCGAGCGCCTGTTCCTTGATTTTGCCTGGCTCGAACTTGAACTTCTCGGCCACGTTGTATCCCTCGAGGACAATCTCGTCGTCGGTGATGGTGGAAGTGTCTGGCTCGGTCTTGGTGAAGGACACCACGGTGACCTCGACCTTGGCGGGGAGGCGGTAGGCTTCCTTGTTCGCTTCGAAAGCGGCCTTGGCCTTGGCTTCGTCATCCGCGACGGTAGCCTTGAAGGTAGCGTTGGAGAAGGTGGCGGCGTCGACGGTCCAGAGCGTCTTCTCTCGTTGGATGAGGCGCTTGATCTGGGCGGTGGTGGCGTGGCCGGGGCCGGAGAGCAGGGCGACGGACTTATTTACGCGCCAGGAGTCCTGCAGGTAGCCTTCAAAGCGTGCGCGGGTCTCGACGTCGGAGGTGTTGAGGGCCTTGGTGGCGTAGTCGACGAACTTGTTGAGGTTATCGAGGTTCTCCTTACCGTCGGTGCCCGCGGTCGCGAGGAGGGCGAGCTTACGCACTTCGCTATCGGACGGGTTAGGGATACGGAGGGAGTCGGCGAGGCTGAGCTCGGCGACATACTGGTAGAAGGAGCGGCCTTCGTTGCGCTGGCCGGTGAAACTCGCGAACGCGAGGGAGTCACGGTAGCGGGTTTGGAGCCTTGCGTTGTTGAGGTCATACCCGAGGTACATCCGGGTATTGGTGTCCGTTGCGCCACTGGTGCCGTAGCCGTAGAAGACGAACGAGCCGACAATCACGACGAGCAGGAAGCTGAAGATCAGACGGTGGTGCTTGGAGGTGGCGTTTTGGAGCCAGGTAATCATCCCGCCACCTTGGTAAGCCCTTTGGCCGCTGTCAATCAGTCGAGGCACCCGCCCTTGCGCTTGCACAGGCCCGATTTCCGCCTAACCCTGCGGCGTGGCTAAGCCCATCCAGTGCATCGTCGCCGTCGCCCAAAATGGCGTAATCGGGCGGGAAGGGCGCCTTCCGTGGCATATCCCCGAGGACCTGGCGTGGTTTTTGGACCAAACCAAGGGCGGGACTATGATCGAGGGACCGGCTTGCTATGCCGAGCTCGGCAAGGCCTTGGAGGGGCGGGGGACGGTGGTCGTTTCCCGCGATCCGGCGAAGACCTTCCCCGGGGCTGAACGGACCGCCGACCTGCCGGCCGCCGTGGCTCTGGCGGAGACCATGCCGTGGACGGGCCCGACCTGGATCACGGGCGGCGAGCGCATCTACGCCGAGGGCTTGCCGCTCTGCTCGAAACTTTTCATCACGCGCATCCATCGAGACTTCCCCGGCGACCGATTCTTCCCCGCGGATTGGCATCAGCACTTCACGAAACTTGCCTCGTCGAAGGACGGCGAAGTCGATGGGTTGAAGTACACGTTCGAAGTTTGGGAGCGCGGGCAGTAGCCCGATGAGGGTTGTGGGGA
>CAITUF010000233.1 GCA_903895475.1 uncultured Opitutia bacterium
CGCCATGATCATGGTTTGCTGTGGCTCGGTCAGGGACTTGAGGCGCTGCTCGGCGTTCGCGAGGTCTGTGCGAACGGGCGCCATCGCTTTCGACTTGGCCGCAAAGTAATCCCAGAGCTGGCGTTGTTGTGGTTCGGTCCGCTTGGCTGCCACGGTGTTGATGAGGGCGATGATGTCTGCGGGTAGGTCGGTACCGTCGTCGGTACCTGTCACGGCAAAGAGCTGCCCTTGGGCCGGCGTCTTACCGCCCATCGCGAAGTAGACTTGGGTGGTGAGGTAGGACTGCTTGTCCGCCGTGATAGGTTGATCGAAGGTAAGCGTTAGGTGCGGGGCCTCGTCAGACTTTAAGTCGGGTGACCAGCCGTGGCGGGGATTGAAGGCGCGTACATCGACCGCCGGGAACTCGGGTTGCCAAGAGCTCGCCGTCACGCGGCTGAACTTCTGCAGCCGATGGATGTTCACTTGATCGCCCGCAACTTTGTCCGCCGTCACGTCAACCGCGCTGACGACGAAATCGGATTTGGCGACGGGCGACTTCTTTCCGTCCTTGTCGTCTTTGGCGGGCTTACCCTTATTCGGTGTGAAGACAATCCGCAGGCCCGTGATGGGTTCGGAGGTCTTGGGGGTTTCGCCGAGGATGTCATACGCTGCGCCACCGAGTCCCTTGAAGGTATTGCCTTCGACGGTGAAGCCACCGCCACTATTAGGGGTGGAGATTTTTAGCAGGTTAACGGGGTAGAGCTTTAGTCCGGCCGTACGTTGGGCGAGCTGGGCTTGCTGTTCGCTAATCCAGCGGGCGAGGGCGGGGTTGTCGGGCGTTGCTAACTTCAACTTCAAGCCAGCAATACGGTCTGGGAGGGTGGCTTGGTCGAGGGCTTTGAGTACCGTCTTCTTGTTGACGGAAGGACCCGAGTTGTTTCCGGCGTTACCGTCGAGGCCCGCATCGCCCAGCGAATTAAAGTAGGCGAACATCTGGAAGTAGTCCTTCTGGCTGATCGGGTCGAACTTGTGGTCATGGCACTGCGCGCAGCCAAGGGTGAGCCCGAGCATTGCTTCACCGAGCGTCTTCACACGGTCGGCGTTGTAGTTCACGAGGTTCTCGGCGGGGATGGTGCCGCCCTCGTGGGTGTTCATGTTATTGCGCTGGAAGCCGGTCGCAATGAGTTGGGCGTCGGTCGCGTTAGGTAAGAGGTCGCCCGCGAGTTGTTGGAGGATGAACTGGTCGTAGGGTAGGTTGTCGTTGAAAGACTGGATGACCCAGTCGCGCCAAATCCACATGTTGCGGCCACCGTCGATGGAGAAACCATTAGTGTCGGCGTAGCGGGCCGAGTCCAGCCACTCGAGGGCCATGCGTTCGCCGAAGTGCGGACTGGCGAGTAGTCGAGCTACCAGCTTCGCGTAGGCTTGGGGGTCGCGGTCCGCGATGAAGGCTTGGACTTCCTCAGCGGAGGGCGGCAGGCCGGTGAGGTCGAGGGTCACGCGGCGGATGAGCGCTGAGCGATCGGCGACGGGCGTCGGCTCGAGGCCTTTCTTTTTGAGTGTTGCCGAGACGAACGTGTCGATGGGGTGTCCAGCCGCCGGGACGGGACTTTCCTTGGGCACCGCGAAGGCCCAGTGCGATTCATATTTCGCCCCCTGCTGAATCCAGGCCTTCAGGGTAGCCTTGTCTTGGGCGCTCAGCTTGAGGTGCGACTTCGGCGGCGGCATGACGTCATCGGGGTCGTCGCTGATGATACGTTGCCAGACTTCACTCTTGGCCAGGTCGCCTGGGACGATCGGAGTGCCGCCTTTATGTTCACGAGTGGCTTCTTCCGGGAGGTCGAGCCGGAGCTTGGCTTTGCGAGATTTCTCATCGAAGCCGTGACAGGAGAAACAGTTCTCCGAGAGGATAGGGCGGATATCGCGGTTAAAGGCTAACTGCGGATCAGCGGCCTGCAGCGTCAACGGCAACAGACAAAGGGGGAGGAGTCGACGGACCGAGTTCATGGGGTTACTTAAGACATGGACGGAGGCGGGCAGGTTTCAAAGGAAAATACCCCCTTGGTGGGCGTGAAATTCTGGTAGAATCCGCAGGGCCTAAATGACGGATAAAGAAGCAGGGGTGGTCAGGGCCATCTCAGGTAGGCTCGACAGTTCGTGGGGCTTAGTTCACTTTGGCTCAATTCCGCCATGTTTCGCGTCCGTTCGCTGCTGACTATCGCCCTGCTTGCAGCCCAGGGAGTCTCTCTATTCGCCGCCGACCTGATCGAACCGCCACAGGGTGCTTCGATTGTCCTCCTCGGCGGCGGCCAAGGTGAGCGCCTCTTGCGCTATCCAGCTTTCGAGGTCGAGCTCCAGCGTCGCTTCGCTGGGCGTGACCTGGTGATCCGCAATCTGTGTGACGACGGCGACACCCCTGGCTATCGCGACCACTCGGGCCGTAATTCTCCCTTTGCCTATCCAGGTGCTGAAAAGTTTTACCCGCTATCGAAGGCGAAGGACTTCTGGGGCTCTGGTCATGCGGGCTCGGGTTTCTCCCAGTCGCCGGACCAATGGCTTACTGGCCTCAAGGCCGACGTCGTCTTGGCTTGGTTCGGTTATGCCGAATCCTTCAAGGGTCCGGCGGGCTTGCCGGCTTTTAAGGAAGAGCTCGCGGGCTGGATCGAGCATGCGGCGAAGCAGAAGTATAACGGGAAGTCCGCGCCGCAACTGGTGTTGCTGTCTCCGCTGGCCCTCGAGGAACGCTCGGCCCCGCAAGGCACTCCAGGCGCCCAAGCCGTGAATGCTAACCTCGCTCTCTATGCCCAAGCAATCAAAGAGGCCGCCGCCCAGCGTAACCTGCGCTTCGTTGACCTCTTTGCTTTCAGTCAGCAGTTATACGCTGAAGCGAAAGGCCCTTTAGCCACTGATGGCATGAGCCTCGGTGTCCAAGGTCAGCAGTTGCTGGCAGCTAAGCTCGCCAGCTCGGTCTTTACGTCGGGCTCTCCGCGTGGGGATGCCAACGCCGTGTCCGCTGCCGTGCTGGATAAGAATTGGTATTGGGAAAAGCTCCACAAGGTCCCGAACGGCGTTCACGTCTTCGGTCGCCGTAACCGGCCCTTCGGTCCGGATAATTTCCCCGCTGAGCTCGAGAAGCTGGATGAACTCGTGCTCATCCGTGATCGCGCGGTTTGGGCCGCTGCGAAAGGCGAGAAGTTCGACGTCGCTGCCGCTGACGCCAAGACGCGGGTTCTGCCGCCGGTGAAGACTAATTACTCTTCCAGTAATATTAAGAACGGCTCGTCGGTTTACCTCCCGGGTGCGGACGCCGTGAAAACGCTGGCGGTGCCAGAGGGCTATAAGGTCGAACTTTTCGCTTCCGAGGAGCAGTTCCCCGACTTGGCTAATCCGGTTAAGCTATCCTTCGATAACCGTGGGCGCCTCTGGGTCGCGACGATGCCCAGCTACCCACAGTGGCGTCCAGGCGATGCTAAGCCTGACGATAAGATCCTAATTCTCGAAGATACCAATGGCGACGGCCGGGCCGACAAGCAGACGATATTTGCCCGCGGTCTGCACCTTCCGCTGTCGTTCGAGTTCGCTCCAGAAGGGGTGTATCTTCCGCAGAGTAGCCATTTGGTACTCTTACGTGACCTCAATGGCGACAGTCAGGCCGATAGCACGCAGATCGTCCTTAGCGGGTTCGACGACCATGATACGCACCACGCCATCAGCGCCTTCCGGGCCGACCCTTCGGGCGCGTTCTACATGGCCGAAGGGACGTTCCTCCATAGCCACGTCGAAACGCCTTATGGGGTGGAGCGGAGCACCAATGGAGGCTTCTTCCGCTACTCCCCGCAGCGTCAGCAGCTCGAGCGCACCCTACGCGTGAGCATTCCTAATCCTTGGGGCATTGCCTTCGATGCTTATGGCCAAGACTTCTTTGCGGATACCTCTGATCCCAATGTCCGCTGGATGTCTCCGGCGTCCCTGTGGGTGCCGTTCGGTGAATTTGCTCCGTTGCCACCCAACCTCATTCCGAATGCCCAGAAGGTCCGTCCGACCTCCGGCTTGGACTTTATCAGCAGCCGCCATTTCCCGGATGACGTTCAAGGCGATCTGATTATCAACAACACTATCGGCTTCCTCGGAACGAAGCAGCACGCCGTCGCGGAAGACGGCACGGGCTACAAACTGACTTTC
>CAITUF010000234.1 GCA_903895475.1 uncultured Opitutia bacterium
CGTCGAATCCTCACTGCAACCACTGGCGGCGGGACAGCCCATCGCCCTGAAGAAAGCCCTCGCCAAAGGCGAAGGCCTCGTCGTCGCCCTTAAGCCTGGTGCCCTGCGTGTAGCCGCCGTGCGCCTCTCCTTACCGGAAGCTAAAGCCGGCACCCGGAGCAGCCTCACCGTTGGTTTCACTGTCCGTAATGCCGCCGGCAAGGAGCGCAAACTCACGGCTGGCTTCGCTGATGCTGCGACGAAAGACCTTAAGCACTCTGGCGGGGCCGAGATTCTGGGCATCGGTAATACCTGGGCGTTAACGGTGCCAGCAACTGGCACCGCCTCCGCTGTCTGGCTCCTGGACACTCCGGCTGAACTCACCGAAGGCGACGCCCTGCTAATCGCCATCGACGGAGCTAACACTCAGCCTATCCAGGTTTCGGTCACACCCTTTGGTGGCTACGACCCACTGACCGTCGGTGACCTACCGAGGACACCCGCCGATCAAGCCGTCGCTTACCTCTGCTCCACCCAGCTGGTGCGTGCCGACTTTGACCAAGTCAAAGTCATGGCAGCTAAGCTCCGTGACTATCGCCGCGGAGAGGCTTGGTCGCTCGTAACCGAAGCCCGCGCCCCTATCACGGTGCGTATCCTCCCGCGGGGTAACTTCCTCGACACCACTGGCCCCGTAGTTTTGCCCGCCACCCCTTCGTTCCTACCTGGCTACCGCCAGAGTACCGAACAAAAGCGACTCACCCGCCTGGACCTCGCGAATTGGCTGACGTCCAAGGAAAATCCTATCACCGCCCGCACCTTCACGAACCGCTTGTGGCAAATCTTCCATGGCAATGGCCTATCGGCCGTCCTGGATGACCTTGGCTCGCAAGGCGAACTCCCCTCGCACCCCGAGCTCATGGACTGGCTCGCGGTCGAATTCCGCGACCATGGCTGGGACGTCAAGCGCATGGTTAAACTCATGGTGACGAGCCGCACTTACCGCCAGAGCAGCAGCCTGCGTCCTGAACTAAAAGATCTCGACCCTGCCAACCGCCTCTTGGCCTCGCAGAATCCGCGTCGCCTCGATGCCGAATTCATCCGTGACAACGCCCTCGCCATCGCTGGCTTGCTGAACGCCACGGACATCGGCGGGCCGAGCGTGAAGCCCTATCAACCCGACGGCTACTACGAGCCGTTACAGTTCCCTAACCGTAACTATAGCGCGAGTAAGGACGCCGAACAATGGCGCCGCGGCCTCTACATGCACTGGCAGCGGATGTTCCTCCACCCGATGTTGGTGAACTTCGATGCCCCGGCCCGCGACGAGTGCGTAGCCCTACGCAGCTCCAGCAATACGCCGCAACAGGCACTGACACTCTTGAATGACCCTACCTTCGTTGAAGCGGCCCGCGTCCTCGCGGCCCGCCTCCTCACTAAGCCAGCCAAGGAAGACCGCCTCAACGCCGCCTTCGTTCTCGCTGTCGGCCGTAATATCAAAGCCTCGGAACGCACCGCGCTCGAGAAACTCATCGCAGATCAGAAGGTCTACTATACGGCCAACCCGACCGAAGCGACGAAGCTTCTGAAGATTGGCCTAACGTCGTCACCGACGGACGACCCAGCGACGCACGCCGCTTGGACGCAGGCCTGCCGCGTGCTCCTCAACTCTCACGAAGTCATTACACGCTACTAAGCCATGAACCCTTACGACCCCATTGCGCATACGCTGTCGATCAACCGACGCAGCTTCCTAACCAAGAGCGCTTACGGTTTGGGTAGCGCCGCCTTTGCCATGCTCGCGGCCAAAGGCCTCGCCGCGACCGACGCGCCTAGCTCCGCCAACTTCTCCAAGGGCTTCCTGAAATCCCCGCACTTCCCCGTGAAGGCGAAACGCGTCATCTATCTCTGTATGGCGGGCGGCCCCTCGCACCTCGAGACCTTCGACTGGAAGCCAGCACTCAAGAAGCTCGACGGCCAAGCCTTCCCTGAGTCCTTCACCAAAGGACAGCAGCTCGCGCAGTTGCAGGGGGCGGTACTTAAGGCCCGCGGCTCCTTCATCGACTATAAGAAATACGGCAAGGCTGGCATCGAGATCAGCGACCTTTTCCCCAACATCGGCACACAGGCCGATGAACTCTGCGTCATCCGCTCGATGCAGACCGAGCAGATCAACCATGACACCGCGCATGCGTTCATGAACACCGGCTCGATCATCAAGGCCCGCCCCAGCATGGGCTCATGGCTGCTCTACGGACTGGGCTCCGAGACCGAAAACCTGCCGGGATACATCGTGCTCACCTCCGCCGGCCGGACCGGCCAGCAACCCATCTCTTCGCGCCAGTGGTCCAGTGGTGCCTTGCCGAGCAAATACCAAGGCATCCTCTTCCAGTCGAAGGGCGATGCCGTGCACTACATCGGCAACCCACAAGGCGTTTGCCAGAGTACCCAGCGACAAGTGGTCGACGAAATCCGTCGCCTCAATGGCACGCTCGCCGAAGAGACCGTTGACCCCGAGATCGCCACCCGCATCGCCCAGTATGAACTCGCCTTCAAGATGCAGTCGAGCGTACCGGACCTCCTCGACTTCAAGAACGAGTCGCCCAAGACACTTGAGAACTACGGCATCAAGGAAGTCGGCGACGGCTCTTTCGCCTCCAATTGCTTGATGGCTCGTCGCCTGGCCGAACGCGGCGTGCGGATGATTCAACTTTACCACCGCGCCTGGGATCACCACGGCGGCATTGAAGACGGCATGCGCTCGGCCGCCAAGGACGTCGATAAGGCTACCGCGGCACTCATCGCTGACCTTAAGCAGCGGGGCATGCTCGAAGACACCCTGCTCCTCTGGGGCGGCGAATTCGGTCGCACCCCCATGGGCCAAGGCTCTGGCCGCGACCACCACATCTTGGGCTTCAGCGTCTTCTTGGCTGGCGGCGGCGTGAAGGCCGGCACCGTCTACGGTAATACCGACGAACTCGGCTACCGCTCCGTCGAGAACGTGGTCAACGTCCACGACCTGCACGCCACGATGCTCGCGCTCATGGGCATCGAGCATACGCGACTGACCGTAAAGCTCCAAGGCCTCGACATCCGCCTGACCGGCGTCGCGGGCAAGCAGGTCAAGGGCATCATGGCCTAGCCATGCCACTCCGACCGATTCCGATCGATGTCAGCCCGTCCCGCGACGAGTTGGGGCGCCGTGCCGCCGCCCATGTGGTGAAGCTATTGCAGGAAATCTTGACGACCCAACCACGCGCCCGCGTCGTCTTCGCCTGTGCACCGTCGCAGAATGAGTTCCTCGCCGCGCTCATCACTCAAAGCCAAGGTGTCATCGACTGGTCGTACATCGACGGCTTCCATATGGACGAGTATATCGGACTCCGCGCGCATCATCCCGCCAGCTTCCGTACCTACCTAAGGCAACACTTCCTCGACCACGTCACCCTCGGTAGCTTCGCTGAAATCCACGCCGAAGCCTTGGACCCCGAAGCAGAAGCGACCCGCTATGCTAGCTTACTCTCCGCCGCGCCCATTGATCTCATCTGCTTAGGCATTGGGGAGAACGGTCACATTGCATTCAACGATCCACCCGTCGCGGACTTCGACGACCCGCAACTTATGAAGGTCGTTCAACTCGACCATGCCTGCCGCCAGCAGCAACTAAATGATGGCTGCTTTGCAACCTTGGCGGATGTTCCTAAGCAAGCGTTAAGCCTCACGATACCGGTCTTCCGGCAAGCCCAGCACCTGAGCGTCGTCGTTCCAGGCATGCGCAAAGCCCAGGCAGTCGCGGCCGCCTGCCTCGGCCCGCTGAGCACGAAGTGCCCCGCCTCCATCCTGCGGACACACGGGAGCGTTCGGCTGTTCTTGGACGAGTTTGCGGCCCTACAGCTGACCGCCTAGGCGAGGACGAAGTTATACAAGGCATAGCCGTCATTTATTTGATGCGGTCCGCCCCTCTTTAGCCTTCTCATGAGTCGGGCTTGGGCTAACTTCAGCCCATGTCCCCACGTACCCTCCTCCCTCTCTGGGCGGCGATCTTCTCGTCCGTCCTCGCTTCCCCCTTGGCCATGGCTGCCGATGCTCCCACCACGACCGCTCCGGCTGCTGCCGCCGCCACACCCAGCGCCAAGGTTGAACTCTTCAATGGCAAAGACCTCACGGGTTGGACCTCCTTTCTAAAAGGCGGTACCCCCGCCGCGGAAACCTGGTCGGTCAAAGACGGCCTCTTGGCCTGCACCGGTAAGCCCAATGGCTTTCTCCGCACCGAGAAGTCCTACAAACAATATAAGTTCACAGTCGAATGGCGCTTCACCAAACCCGGCAACACCGGTGTCGTCGTTCACATGACCGCTCCCGACGCCATCTGGCCGAAGAGCATCGAGTGTCAGGGTATGAACAAGAACCAAGGTGATTTCTATTTTTGGTCTGGCGCAACTTCCAAGGAAGGCGTCGCCATGAAAGCCAAGGACGGCACCGTCCGTGGCTACCGCATCGTTAAGCAGCTCGACGCGGAGAAGCCAGCGGGCGAATGGAATACCTTCACCACGATCTGTGATAAGGATACCGTGACCATCCTCGTGAACGGCAAGGAAGTGAACAAGGCCACCGGCACGAACCTCTCCGAAGGCTTCATTGGTCTCCAATCCGAAGGCGGCGCCTTCGAAGTGAAACGCTGCACCCTCGAGCCCCTCTAATTCCCCTCTATAAAACCCTATGCGTCTCCTTGCCCTCCTCCTTGCTTCCGTCGCCCTGACGGCGGCACCCACCCCACCCGAAGGCTTTACCTCGCTCTACAACG
This sequence comes from uncultured Opitutia bacterium, assembly GCA_903895475.1. GTDB lineage: Bacteria > Verrucomicrobiota > Verrucomicrobiia > Opitutales > UBA953 > UBA953. The sequence goes on from CAITUF010000234.1 coordinate 4,781, forward strand.
GCAAGGACCTCACTGGCTGGCGCGGCGGCGACACCGCCGACCACCGTGCCTACCTCGCCCTCTCGCCTGAAAAGCGAGCCGAGCGCGACAAGGCTTGGACGGCCGACATGCTCGCCCACTGGAAGGCCGAAGGCGATGACCTCGTCAATGATGGCAAAGGCAAGTATGCCACCACCGAGAAGGAATACGGCGACATCGAGCTGACCCTCGAATACAACATGGCACCGCTCGGTGACTCGGGTATCTACCTCCGCAACGTCCCCCAAGTACAAATCTGGGACCCCGCCAACGCTAAGGAAAAGAAGAACGGTGCCGACAAAGGGAGTGGTGCGCTCTGGAATAACGGCCTGAACAACGGCAAATTCCCGCTCGTCGTTGCCGACAAGGCTCCCGGCGAATGGAACACCCTGCGCATCGTCATGGTCGGCGCCCGCGTCAGCATCTGGCTCAACGGCAAGCAGACGGTCGATTATGCCAGCCTCGAAAACTATTACGACCGCAAGCTCGCTGTGCCCGCCAAAGGCCCCATCTGCCTCCAGACCCATGGTGCCCCCATCCGCTGGCGCAACGTCTTCGTGCGCGAAATCAACGGTGCTGAAGCCAACAAGTACCTCGCCTCGAAGGGCACCGAAGGCTTCAAAGCGATTTTCAACGGTAAGGACCTCACTGACTGGAAGGGCGCGACCGACCAGTATGAAGTCGTGGATGGTGCCATCTTCTGCAAGCCCAACAAGGGCGGGAACCTCTACCATAAGGATGACCTAACGGACTTCGTGGCTCGCTTCGAATTTAAGGTCCCTTCCGGCGGTAACAATGGCCTCTGCCTCCGCTTCCCAGGCACCGGTAACACTGCCTATGTCGGCATGTGCGAACTACAAATCCTCGACGACAACTACGACAAGGTGAAGGGCAAGATTGACCCGCGGCAGGTCCATGGCTCGGCCTACGGCATGGTCGCTGCGCAGCGTGGCTACCAGCGCCCCATCGGCGAATGGAACTTCCAGGAAGTCACGGTCAAGGGTTCCACCATCAAGGTCGAACTCAACGGCTTCGTTATCCTCGACGCGGACCTCAGCAAGGTCGACATGGCCACGGTCATGGGCAAGAGCGCCCACCCGGGCAAGGATCGTAAGAACGGCTTCTTCGGCTTCGCTGGCCACGGCGATGCCGTCGGCTTCCGTGACCTCTCCATCAAGTCCTTGGCCGAAGCTAAGTAAGCCATGCAAGTTCGGCGTTCGTCGATTTTAGTCCTACTCACCGCTGTCTCGACCTTGCTCGCCGAGGAGCGTGTTGAGTTCAACCGCGATATTCGGCCCATCTTCTCGGACACCTGCTTCGCCTGTCACGGGCCCGACGAAGCGAAGACCAAGGGGAAGCTGCGCTTAGATTCCCTGGACGCTGCTCGTCGCGGCGGGAAGTCCGGCGACCCGGCCATCGTTCCGGGCCACCCCGAGCGCAGTGCGGTGATGAAGCGGTTGCTGACGACAGACGCGGACGATCACATGCCGCCCGCAGAGTTCCATAAGTTACTCTCTAAAGAACAAATCGATTTGGTAGCTCGTTGGATTAAGGAAGGCGCCGTTTACCAAGGCCACTGGGCTTTCCAGACGCCCAAGAAACCGGCGGTCCCCGCCATTCCTACGGGCGGCAACGCCATCGATGGTTTCGTCGCCCAGGTTCGCACCGCCAAAGGCTTGAGTGGCACCCCGGAAGCCAGCCGCCCGACCCTACTCCGTCGCGCGGCGCTTGACCTGACCGGGCTTCCGCCCACCGAGGCAGACCTCGCCGCCTTCCTCGCCGACACCTCCCCCGACGCTTGGTCCAAAGCCATTGATCGTCTCTTAGCCTCTCCGCATTACGGTGAACGTATGGCGGCCCAGTGGCTCGACTTCGCCCGCTACGCAGACAGCAATGGCTTCCAGAGCGACACGACCCGAACGATGTGGCCCTGGCGCGATTGGGTCATCCGCGCCTACAATACGAATAAACCTTTCAATGCCTTCACGGTCGAACAGCTCGCGGGCGACCTTCTGCCCAACGCCACCGAAGACCAAATCATCGCCACGGGCTTCAACCGCAACCATCGCCTGAACGGCGAGGGAGGTCGGATCGTCGCCGAGTGGGCGGTCGAGACCGTCATCGACCGCGTCGAGACGACCGGCTCAACCTGGATGGCGCTGACGATGAATTGCTGCCGTTGCCACGACCATAAGTACGATCCGATTTCCCAGAAAGAGTTCTACCAATTCTTTGCTTATTTTAATTCCAACGACGAATCCGGCGTCCTTGGCGAATTCGGTGGGGCTGCCTCGACCCGTAAGGGCGGTAACACCTCCCCGACCTACTCCTTCGCCACGCCTGAAGCGAAGGTCCGCCTCGCCGAAGTCGAAAAGGCCATCGTTGCCGCCGAACTAGCGGTGAAGTCCGCCGCCAAAGTTGTCCCCGCGGCGCAGACTGCCTGGGAGCAAAAACTACGCCAAGGATTTGCCGGCAAGACCGCGACCTGGGCCATGCTGACTGGCACGCAAGCCGTCAGTAAAGGTGGCGCTACCTTGAAGCAGCAACCCGACGGCAGTTGGCTCGCGGGCGGCACGAACCCCGACAAGGACGTCTACACCGTCACCGCCCCTGCTCCCTCGGGACAACTCACGGGCCTACTCCTCGAAGTCACCCCCGACGCCTCCCTGCCCACGCAAAGCCTCGGACGAGCCCCGAACGGAAACTTCGTTCTGAGTGGCGTCGACGCGGTTTTGACCCTTGCTGACGGCAAGAAGGTCGAACTCGACTTCGTGGATGCGCAAGCCGACTTCAGCCAAGAAGGCTGGCCGATTAAGAGCCTCGTTGAAGGCGGCACTGCCACCAAGGTCGCCAAGGGCGCGAAGGGCGCGAAAAAAGCTCAGCCCGCTCGCGCCAAGACTGGTGCTGGCTGGGCCATTGGCGGTAACGACGCCGAGAATCGCGTCCCGCGAAAGGGCCTCTTCGTCCTCACACCGATCGCGGTACCCGCAGGAGCGACCCTAACCATCTCATTACGCTGTGAGACCCTCGCCAACCACAACGTCGGCCGCTTCCGCCTGAGTACGACTGGACTCCCCTCTAGCCTCATCAGTTTGAAGGACACGCCGCAAGCCGCGGAACTCCGGGCACTGATTCTGAAGGACCCGGCCACTCGCACCGCCGAAGACCGCAAAGTTCTCGCCAAGGCGTTTACCGAAAGCCCGGAACACCCGAAGCGGGTTGCCGATGCCCAGCTAGCGGGCCTACAGAACACCAAGAACACTCTCCCCGGCATCCTTGATGTCATGGTGATGAAGGAGCTGGCCATGCCCAAGGATGCCTTCGTGCTCGACCGTGGAGAATACGATAGGCCAGGCGCGAAGGTAGAACGAAAGCTCCCCGCGGCCCTACCGCCCCTGCCCGCGGGTGAACCTAATAATCGCCTCGGCTTCGCCCGCTGGCTGGTGAGCGGCCAACACCCCTTGACCGCCCGCGTTTGGGTCAACCGTGCCTGGGAAAACTTCTTCGGCACCGGCTTGGTGAAGACCTCCGAGAACTTTGGCTCGCAAGCCGAATGGCCGAGCCACCCGGAACTACTGGACTGGCTCGCCGTGGACTTTGCGGAAAACGGCTGGGACATGAAGCGAATGCAGAAGCTCATCCTCATGAGCCAAGCCTATCGCCAAACCACGGTCGTGACGCCCGAGAAACTGGAGAAGGACCCGGAGAATCGTTGGATCTCCCGCGGCCCACGCTTCCGACTCCCTGCCGAAACCATCCGGGACCAAGCCCTCGCCGTGAGTGGCCTGCTCGTGCCTAAAGTCGGTGGCGTCAGCGTGAAGCCCTACATGCCAGAAGCTGTCTGGGACGAAACCAGCGTTTACGGAGATATGCGTAACTACAAGGCCGACACGGGCGAAGGCCTCTACCGCCGCTCGCTGTACACTATTTGGAAACGCACGGCGGCCCCACCCTCGATGCTACTCTTCGATTCGGCTACCCGCGAGTTCTGCACCGTGAAGCGCTTCCGCAGCAACACCCCCATGCAGGCGCTCTCGCTCCTGAACGAAGTCACCTTCGTGGAAGCCTCGCGTAAGTTAGCCGAGCTCACCCTGCGCCAACCTGGGACCACTGACCAACGCTTAGCTTGGGCCTTCCAGCGCGTCACTAGCCGTCCCGGCACGCCCGCTGAACTTACGGTCTTGCGCAAGGGACTTGACCGACGCCTCACGGCTTATGCAGCCGACTTACCAGCGGCCAAGAAGCTCCTCGCCATAGGCCAAAGTGCCGTGCCGACCGACCTTGATCCGGCTCAACTAGCTGCTTGGACCGTCACCACCAACGTGCTGCTTAACCTCGACGAAACCGTTACCCGCGAATGAACTGCAACGACCGCGACTTTCTCGGCCTTAACCCTGCCGACCGGCTGGCCCTCTCCCGCCGCACCTTCCTGAAACAGTCTGCGGGCGGCATCGGCCTCGCTGCCCTCGGCTCGATTCTGGGCCCGTCGGCCTTCGCCGGAAAACCCGAGGTCACGGGCTTCCCGAACTTCAAGCCGAAGGCGAAGAAGATCATCTACCTCTTTCAGTCAGGGGCCCCGTCGCAGATGGACCTCTTCGACCCGAAGCCGGGGATGGCGAAATTCCGCGCCCAAGACCTCCCAGCGTCCATCCGTCAGGGCCAACGCCTGACCACGATGACCTCGGGGCAGAAGACGTTTCCGGTCGCCCCCTCGATCTTCAATTTCAAGCAGCATGGCCAGTCAGGTATGTGGTTCAGCGAGGTCATGCCGCATATGGCCAGCAAGGCAGACGAATGGTGCATGGTGCGCTCGATGTTCACCGAGGCCATCAACCACGACCCGGCCATCACCTTCATGCAGACCGGCAGCCAGTTGGCCGGTCGTCCTTCCATCGGCTCCTGGGCCAGCTACGGTCTGGGTAGCGAAAACGATAACCTCCCGAACTACGTCGTCATGTCGTCGTTCGGGAGTGGCCGTCCCGACGACCAACCGCTGTATGACCGCCTGTGGGGTGCCGGCTTCTTACCTTCAAAGCACCAAGGGGTGAAATTCCGGAACAAGGGCGAACGCGTACTCTACCTTAAGGACCCAGAGGGCATGAGCCGGGATATCCGCCGTGAATCGCTCGATGAAATCTCCGCACTGAACCAGCAACGTCACGGCGTCTTAGGTGACCCCGAAATCCAAACCCGTATCGCTCAGTATGAACTCGCATTCCGCATGCAGTCGAGCGTGCCGGACCTCCTCGACTTCTCCAAGGAACCGCAACACGTGCTGGACCTCTATGGTCCGGATGTGAAGCGCCCGGGTTCGTACGCCTCGAACTGCTTACTCGCTCGCCGCCTCTGTGAGCGCGACGTCCGCTTCGTGCAACTCTTCCACATGGGTTGGGACCACCACGGTGGCTTACCGAAAGCGCTCAAGGGCCAGTGTGCCGATACGGACCATGCAACGGCTGGCCTGCTCACCGACCTCAAGCAGCGCGGTCTCCTCGACGATACCCTCATCGTCTGGGGTGGCGAATTCGGGCGCACTATCTACTCGCAAGGCGCCCTGACCGAGACCAACTACGGCCGCGACCACCATCCTCGTTGCTTCACCGTGCTCATGGCCGGTGCCGGCGTGAAGAAAGGTTACGTTCACGGCGAGACCGACGACTTTTGCTATAACATCGTGAAGGACCCGGTACACGTGCACGACCTCAACGCGACGATCATGCACCTCATGGGCGTGGAACATACCCGCCTGATTTACCGCTACCAAGGCCGCGACTTCCGCCTAACGGATATTCACGGCGAATTAATAAAGAAAGTATTGGCCTAAAAAGCTGAGTAGCGGAATCGATGGATAGTCGATAACGAGGAAGTGTTGCTACTCCGCACTCTGTACTCCGCCCCTCCCCTCACTTCCCCATCTGCTCCCGGTAGAGCACCTTGAAGGAGTTTTCGGCGGGTCCTTTAACCCCTTCATTGACCATCATCGGGCGGACCTCTTTCCACCAGGCATCATGCTTGGCAGCGAGTTCGACGACGACCTCGGGGTGCTGGGCGGCGATATCGGTGGTCTCACCATAGTCCGCGTTAAGATCGAAGAGCTGCCACGTCGGCTTGACGGGCGCTGACACGGCCGGCTCGCCTTTCGCGGCCGCCTTAGCCTTGCCCTTCCCCGCGGCCTGGCCGTTACCAGCGGCGACGAGGTGCCAGCGGGCGGTGCGCACACTGGTGTTGGCGTAGCGACCGACCTCCGGGTCGGCCCCGTTCCAGCGACCGACGTGGGTGAAGAGCGTGCGGTCGGGCCAAGCGACCTGCTGGCCGACCTTAGCCGTCAGCAACGGCAGCAAGCTACGTCCTTCCATCTGCGCCTGCATGGTCGCGGAGGCGGGCGTCCCGGTGAGCTCGAGGATGGTCGGGGCGACATCGATGTGCGCGGCGAGGGCTTTGACATCGCTCGGCTGGAAGCGTCCGGGCAGACGCCAGAAGGAAATGGCCCTGATGCCACCCATGAACGCAGTCCCCTTTTGCGCCCGCATCCCCGCGTTGAAGACCTTAGTGCCCGCGGTGCCTCCGTTATCGTTCATGAAGACCACCAAGGTGTCTTGAGCTAGGCCAAGGGCCTCGATCTTCGCCAGAATTCGGCCGACGTTTTGGTCAATATTATGGAGCATGCCGAAGAAGTTTTCGGTGTCCTTCCCGAGTCCCTTGCCTTCATAGAGGGCGGCATCCTCGGGCTTGGCGTTGTAAGGTGCGTGCGGTGCATTGGTGGCCACCCAGGCGAGGAAAGGCCGCTTGGCGGCGGCCTCGCCTTCGATCCACCGGGATGCCTGAGCGAAGAACTCATCAGTGCAGTAGCCAGCGGTCTTCACGAACTTACCGTTATGCAAAATCGTTGGCCCAAAATAGGAATTCTTCGGCACGTCGCCGCAGCTGCCCGTATAGCTCTGCCCGATACCGCCGGCGCCATGAATAAAAACTTCGTTAAAGCCGCGCTGGTTGGGCTGATACTGGGCCTCGTCGCCGAGGTGCCATTTGCCGAAGATGCCGGTGCGGTAGCCGGCCTTCTGCAGCTGCTCGGCCAAGGTCGCCGTCCCAAGGGCTAGCCGTTCGCGCTCAAGGATCGTATGCGTGATGCCGTTCTTAAACTCGTGTCGGCCCGTGAGCAACGCACTGCGCGTCGGGGCGCAGGTCGGCGAGACCTGGAAATCAACAAACCGCACGCTCTCCGCACGCAGGCGATCGAGGTTAGGCGTCTTGAGGACCGGGTTACCATGGGCGGAAAGGTCGCCATAGCCTTGGTCGTCAGTCAGAATGAACAAGATATTCGGCTGCGTCGGACCACCAAGTAGACAAACACAGGAAAGGAACAGCCAAGGTAAGCAGCGCATCGGGGTAGGCCCAAGTTAGCTTCCCCCTCGGGCGATTCCAGAACGAACTACGGCCCTTGGCTGGACAGTCCCGCCCCGCAGACTCTATAAACACGCCTCTGAGATGCCTCCCTTCCGTTCGCTCCTTTGCCTACTCCCGGCTATACTCTTCGGCCAAGGCGAGCCCTCCGGCGCCGAGCTTTATCGCCAGTATTGTGCGGCCTGCCATGGGCAAGAAGGCCGCGGGATTGCCACGGCCTTCCCGCCGCTGGCGGATTCTGACTTCATTACAACGCAACGTGCCAAGGCCCTCCGGGCGCCGCTGGAAGGCTTGCGGGGAGACATCACCGTTAATGGGCAAAAATATAACGGGTGGATGCCGCCGGTCACGTTGACCGACGACCAGTTGGCCGCCGTTTATAATTACATCTTCACTCAGTGGGGTAACACCTACCCCGCCACGTCGGCCCAGGAAATCGCTGCCCTTCGCGCCCAGACGAAATACCCGACGCATGCCCTGCTGCTGGCGGCGATGTCGCCGGACGTCCTCCCTGCCGCACCCGGTGGCTGGAAATTCACGGTCGCCGCTCCGTTAGACTTTCAACCTACGCGCCTCGTCGCACATCCCGACGGCCAGCACGTCGTAGTGCTGGCTGCCAGTGGTGACCTCTGGTCTTGGAACATCGCCACCCGCGAAGTAAAACTTCTCTGGTCTGGAAAGGACATCTTGGACCCTAAACTCGGCGATACTACTTGCCTCGGACTCGGCACCGATGACCGCGGGCGACTCTATTTCATCAGCAACCAAGGCAATAAAGCCAAGCATCCCGTCTTCAACGAAGTCACGATCTGGCGCACCGAACCCTGGAGCGGTAACGGCAGCTGGTCCAAGCCGAAGGCTTGGTTCCGGACGGGCTACAATTTCGGCGTCGGCCCCTACAACCACGGCGTTAACCACATCGCCCAAGGCCCTGATGGCCTCATGTATATCAGCAGCGGTTCGCGGACGGATGGCGGCGAAGAAGGCAATTCTCCGAACTATGATAAGTCAGGCGAGAACGCCCTCACCGCTAAACTATGGCGGCTCGACCCGAAGAGCGCAGACCCCAGCATCGAGGTCGTCGCCCACGGACTTCGTAATACCTACCACTTCAGCTGGGACCACCAAGGACGACTCCTCGGCGTGGAGAACGGCACCGATGCGGACACCCCTGAGGAACTGAACTGGATTAAACTAGGCAGGCATTACGGCTTCCCGTACGAGTTCGGTGACTGGACCACTAAGCCTTACCCGCATACGCCCGAGGCCCCCAAAGGCCAGCAGTTCGTCCGCCCATTCAAGAACTTAGGTCCCGATGCTAACGATCGCGGCGGCAGCGCGACCTTCACGCCGCACTCCTCCCCTTCGACTATTCTGGAGCTCGGTCCGGATTGGCCCGCGCCGCTCGGTAACAGCTACCTCATTACCCGCTTTGGTAATTACCTTAAGGACCAGAGCGGCTTCGACCTC
>CAITUF010000235.1 GCA_903895475.1 uncultured Opitutia bacterium
AGCCCTCCAGGCCCTCTTGCTCTTCGAACTTCCGCCCGTCCTAGACCTCGTTGATGGTACGGCCAAGCGCTACATCAAGCGCAATCGCCCTGCCTTGGCTGCTGTCCTCCGGCAAGGTCAGGCCAAACTACTCGCGTTTAAAAACGAGTCACTTAAGGCGAAGGGCGTCGAAATTTTGGTACGCTACGGGCTGGATGTTCCGACCGCTGATTTGCTGAAGCTAGCCAAAGACACCAAGGTCGGCGCGTCGGTCCGCTTGCAGGTCCTCCGACTCCTGTCGGCTAAGACGGAGTCCCCCGCCGCCATCAAGGAAGCCCTCTTGGCGGCCACCAACGATGGGAGCGAAACGACGCTGCGAATCGAGGGGTTGCAACTGCTGGCCCAAGTTGACCCAGCCAGCGCCTTGTTGGTCTCCCGCCGCTTCCTTGATGTCGCTGGGTCTAACCTTGCCGAGAAGCAAGCGGCGGTCCGCGTGCTCTTTGCCAGCGCCGAAGCGGCGGCAAGCCAGCCGCGCCTAACTCTAGTCAACAAACTGCTCCAACCAAAGTTCAACGAGTCCCTCCGTTTAGATGTCTTCCTTGCTGCGCAGGGCTCGACCGAGCCTGCGGTCAAGCTTGCCCTACAACGTTATCTGGAAGCGACTCGCAAGCCTGAGCAGTTAGCCGCGCCTGGGCTACCGTATGAACTCTTGCTCACTGGAGGCGACCCCGTGCGTGGTCGCGCCCTCGCGCAAGAACACCTCGCCGCCAATTGCGTCGCCTGCCACCGCTTTGAGTCAGACGAAGGCAGCGAGGTCGGACCACCTCTCAAGAAAGTCGGCGAGCAACGGACCCCGGCGGAAATCGCCGAGTCGCTCATCAATCCTTCCGCGAAGATTGTGCCTGGCTATGGGTTTGAGACCCTGACTTTAAAGTCAGGGGAGGTCTTGGCTGGTAGCGTCCTCAGCGAAACCCCGTTGGCCTTGCGCTTACGCCAAGCGGATGGGGTTATGAAGGACGTCGCGCCTGGGGCGGTCGTCAGCCGCACTCCGCCCCTCTCAATGATGCCGCCAATGCTCGGTATTCTGACCCCCGACGAGCTCCGTGATGTCGTGGCCTACTTAGCTTCGCTGAAGACGAAGGCCCCGAAGGCTAAGAAGTAGACCCTAGTTTGATGTAGGGTTGAATACTTAAACCATTGGGTATTTAATATCGGCTTGCCCCTCCGCTGCTTATGGCTGCTGTTCCCTTGGGTACTCTGTGCCCAAGTCTCATCCACTCAGCTATCGCAAAAGCAGTCTGAAACGTGGAGTCGGGCGATCAGTAATACCCGCTTGGAGAACCTCCATTGGTCCCCCTCCGGTGAGCGTCTCACCTATAGCTGGCGGACGCCGGAAGGCCTGACGGAATTCAAACTCGTCGAGTGTGCAACGGGGAAGCTGACGCCGGCTTTTAATGCGGAATCCTTGGCGGCCGCGCTCCGCAAGGAAATCAAACCCAAGGCCGAGGCTCGCAATCTCGGCATCGCCCGCGTGCTTCCCCAGAACGACGGCACGCTGTGGATCGAGGGCAATGGTTTCGTCTGCACGCTTTCACCCGATGGCTCCGTGGTGAAACAAGACCCAGCGAAGGCGCCGGAGCTGAAGGCGGCACCCACTGGTGGCCGGATCCGCAGTTCGGGTTCAACGCGTATCCTGAGCGCTTCGCGTTACGGCAGTAAATCGCCGGACGGACGCTGGGTGGTCGCGGTGACCGCCACGGAAGTGACCGCGACGTCGAAAGACAGCGAAAAGGTTGTTTACGTCTCCACGGGCGGCCCCAACACGCCCGCCCTTCCTCCGGGCTTTGCCTGGAGTGGCCAACCCGCGTGGTCTCCCGACGGCAAGCACTTCGCACTCTGGGCGACCCGTGCCGTGCCGGTGCGCAAATACCTCGTGAAGGATTCGGTCAAACAGACCGAAAAAGAAATCGATTACGACAAGCCAGGCGACGACAAGACCCAGCAGTTAGCCTGTGTCTTCAGCGTGGCGGGCGGCTTCCGTTTCCCGGGTAGCGATGTGCTCGCGCTGACCATGAACACCGATCGGCTGGACTGGACTGCAGACTCCGCCCGCTTGCGCTCCACCTATACGCTCCGTGGTTTCACCGGTCACGGCATCCTTGATTTTGACGTGAGCACTAAGAAGTGGCGTAAGCTACTGACGGAGGAAGACCCGAAGTTCGTCTTCACTTATGGCAGTTCGTACCGTTACGACCTGCCAGATGAAACGACCCTGTGGGTGTCGGAGCGGTCTGGCTGGACGCATCTGTACCGCGTGAACCTCAAGACAGGCGCGACGCTCAATGCCGTGACCAGCGGTGCTTGGGTGATGAAATCCGTGCTGCACCTTGATGAAGCCGCGCAACAGGTTACCTTCGTCGGGCTTGGCCGTAATCCGACCGAGGATCCCTATTATCGTCAGGTCTATCGCGTAAACTTCGATGGCACGGGCTTGGTGCAGCTCACGCAAGGCGACGGCACGCACGACGCCCAGTTCGGCCCGGGCCGCCAATACTTCGTGGATACCTATTCGCGCGTCGACCTCCCACCGCGCTTTGTCCTCCGTCACGCCAAAGATGGACGCGAGGTAGCGCAGCTCGGCCAGGCTGATGACGCCAAGCTGCGGGCGGCGGGCTGGGAAGCCCCGCGACGCTTCGTCGCGAAAGATCGCGCTGGCAAGTTTGACATCCATGGCGTCATCGTGCGCCCCTATCCTTTTGACCCGCAGAAGAAGTACCCCGTTATCGAATACATCTACGCCGGGCCGCAGGACTCCTTCGTGCCCAAGTCCTTCGCCGTCTGGAATAACTCCTTCCGTGAGCCCGCGCTGCAGAATTTCTACGTAGTTCAAATCGACGGTCGTGGCACCTGGAATCGCGGTAAAGAGTTTCATCAGGAAGCCTGGCGTAACCTTGGGGACGCGGGGTTGCCTGATCGCGTGGTTTGGCTGAAGGCCGCTGGCCAGGTTGAGCCCCAGATGGATCTAAACCGCGTCGGCATCTTCGGTGGCTCGGCGGGTGGTCAGAACGCCGTGCACGCGTTACTCCGCCATGGCGACTTCTACAAAGCCGCCGCCGCGGATTGCGGCTGCCACGATAACCGCGTCGATAAGCTCTGGTGGAATGAGCAATGGATGGGCTACCCCATCGGTCCATGGTACGCGGCGAACGCCTGCCTCACCGAAGCTAGCAAACTCAAGGGCAAGCTCTTCCTTACGGTCGGCGAGTCCGATACCAACGTGGACGTCAAGTGTACCTACGACCTACGCGATGCCTTGTTCGCCGCCGGTAAGAAGGACCTCGTGGAATTCACCGTCATTCCTGGCGGTGGCCACGGCGCCTGCGAACGTAGTGACATGCGGGAGAAGCGCTTAGACTTCTTTCGACGCTCCTTGGGTGGCCCCCTCCCCCGCTAATTTATGCCCCATCACCCTCCAGGGCTCATCGAGTTACGCTTAGCCAACGCCAACCAGCTCATCAACACCATGGACCCTTCGCCCTTCCATGAGCGTGACCTCGATCACGACGCCGAAGAGTTCATCGTGAGTTGGGCGCGGGAGCAAAGTCCCGACGTTTCGCTCCGCTTACGTATCGTCCTAAAGCAGCCGGCCGACGACGCAGTGGTGCGGATGGTCCAGGATTCGATCAAGCATTACTTTGCATACCGTGCGCTGAACAGTCGCCGTGAAGTTAAAGAACTCATGCGTGAAGGCCGCACTTCGCTGGTCATCGGCTTAGTGTTTCTAGGCCTCATGTTGGTGGTCCGTAGCTTGGTACCTCCGTCCGGCATGTGGAGTGACTGGCTCCGGGAGGGTCTCATTATTAGCGGTTGGGTGGCCCTCTGGAAGCCTATCGACATCCACCTCTACCGCTGGTGGCCAGTGCGCCGGTTGCGTCGCCTGCAGGACCGCCTGGCAGCCTGTCCGGTCGAGGTCGCCTTCGACGGGTAAGCCTCCGCTAAGTCTGCGCATTTTGCTGAGGAAAATCGGGATATTACGATTTTTTTACGATGTGGCATTGACAGGGGGGTGTCCTGCCTCAATCCAAACCATTCGCATGCAGAATTTCGCGAGCCAGTGCCTGGACCAGACCAAGGCCCTCCTCAAACTCAATTTAGGTTCCATCTCCGCCGATGGGTCGGTCACTCCCGTCCCCGGCGAAGTTTCCCGCGCGGATGAGCCGGGCCACGCCGCCTTGGCCTTTGGCGAGTATTACCGGGCCACCGGTGAACTCACCTTAGACCGAAATAACATCCCCGAGATTGCCGCTCGTACCATCACCGCCCAGGTCCGCCTCTCCAAAGGCTCCGACAACGGGATGGCTTTTGCCTGCCTTGGTTTACTGGCCTTCGGTCCGACCCGGGAGCGCAACCCCGTCTGGGAAATCCTTGATGAGGCTACCCGTAACCTCATCGACGAACGCCTGGCCGTCACCGGTGACCACCACGACCACGTTCAGGCCTTCGATATCGCTAAGGCCGTCTGTCGCTTCTCTTTTGGCCTCACTAAGAAAGACGAAACCGGCGCACTGGTCGACCGCTTCGTTGATCGCATCACCGCCGCCTCTACGGGTGGCTTCCATGATGATGCCTCCCGTCAGTCCCACCCCGATAACCTAGGTGGCGCCTTCGACCTGTATGGCGTGGTCGCACTCATTTTCATCCGCCAAGCGCTCCAGCTCCACGCCAACATTCAGTTGCGTGACTCTAAGCTACCCAAGCTTCGCACGCATGCGGAGAAGTACCTGCGCATCATCCTTGAGACAGTCCGCGAGGATGGTCTCGGTTGGTCCTTCGGTCGCGGCATTGGTTCGTATGGCCAGATGCACTGCATCACGCTCCTGCTCCAAGCCCTGCGTGATCGCTGGATTGCCGTGGATAAGGAGCCGCTCGCCCGCGATTTAGTTCGCCGCCTCTACGCTCACTTCTTTACGACGTTCTTCGACGCCGAGCATGGGCTCATCGTCATTCGCGATGGCGAACGCGACACCATCCCAGGGCACACCACGCGGATGGCGAACTTCGATGCCGCGCGCTACCTGTCCCAATGGTCTCGGCTCGCTAAGACCGTCGGTGGTACCATGGACGTTTTCCGTCCAACCTCCAAGCAGGCCGTTTGCCGTCTATACTCCTTGGATAAGACCCCCCGCAAGGAACAGGGGCTGCTCTCCTACTCTGACCCGACCTCTGGTTTACACATCGTGTTGCCTGTGCTGTCTAACGGTTCGCATAAATTCTCCGACTCGCTGGCGTTCCCGCATATGCCTGGCGTCATGGATTGGCCGGCCAACGTCTATACTTCTCCGTTCATCCCGGAGTATACCATCGGCGACCGCGTCTACACGCCCTCTTTCTACGGCAAGAACCTGCAGGTGGCCATGGGCACCAAGGCTGGTACCTATCATTTCCGTTACGAACAGCCCGACCTCATCGATAAGGACGAAAAACTCTCCAGTGGTGTCGCCAGCCTAAAGGTCGATTGGGAATTGAATGGTGGCCGAATCGTCGGGCGCTTTATCTTGATTCCGAAAGCCGCCGTAACTCTCGAGAACTTCCGCTTGGTGCTGCCGATTGCCGCCACGCATTCGCGCATGACCCCAGGTAGTGCCCTAATCCTCGGTCCCGAATCGCATCGCTGCGAAGTCCTGAAGGATGATTTCCATGGTGAGTGGTTGGAGACCAAGGTTGTCAGTGAAGACCCAAAGCACCGTACCTGCTGGGGAAAGATGCATTTCTATCAAGTCCTCGAGCGCAATAAGCCGCTGGCCCTTCGCGTCGGCACGCCCTACGCCTTCGAGATCGCCTTCCAGCCGGACATCGTCCGTGCCGGTGGCTGAGTTGTCGGCTACCTGAACGATAAAGGCTTCGGGGCTCCCCCGGGGCCTTTTTTGTGCCCCTTCCGTGCCCCTTCAGGGTTGTCCTGCAAGGCCCCTGCTCCCTAGGGTGGGAGACTCAGCAATGTCTCGTCCGTTCTACATCACCACTGCCATCGATTATGCGAATGGCGCCCCTCACCTCGGTCACGCCTACGAAAAGGTCCTCGCCGACGTCTTGGCACGTCACCACCGCATGCTCGGCGACAATGTTTACTTCCTCACGGGCCTCGATGAGCATGGCCAAAAGGTCCAACAGACGGCTCAGAAGCGCCAGATCGAGCCGCAGGTCTTAGTCGATGAAGTTGCCGGTGTTTTTCAAGAGATGCTCGGCCTGCTGAATATCTCCAACGACGACTACATCCGCACCACCGAGCCCCGCCATAAAGTGGTGGTGCAAGACTTCCTGCAAAAGCTCTTCGACAAAGGCCTGATCTTCAAGGCGACCAAGTCGGGCTGGTACTCCGTGCGTCAAGAGCAGTTCCTGAGCGACAAGGACCGCGACGCCGAGGGTAATTGGCCGTCCATCTACGGTGAAGTGACCCAGACGACCGAGGAGAATTACTATTTCAAGCTTTCGCAGTTCCAGCCCTGGCTCGTCGAGCACCTGAAGGACAACCCCGATTTCATCAACCCCGCCCATCGGCGTAAGCAGGTCCTCGAGTTCCTCAAGGAACCCATGAATGACCTCTGCATCTCGCGTCCTAAGTCTCGGCTGACCTGGGGTATTGAGCTACCGTTCGACCGTGACTTTGTGACTTACGTCTGGTTCGACGCCCTGACGAATTACTACTCCGCCGTGGTCGATAAGGGGCGCTGGCCAGCCGATATGCACGTCATCGGTAAGGATATCCTCTCGCCGCCTCATGCCGTCTATTGGCCCTGCATGCTTAAGGCCTTGGATATTGCTCCGCCGAAGCAACTCCTAGTGCACGGCTGGTGGACGGTGAACGGCTCGAAGGCCTCCAAGAGCGATGGTAACGCTACCGACAGCCTGAGCTTTGCCCATAAGTTTGGCCCCGATGCCTTCCGCTATTACCTCTGCCGCGAAATGGTCGTGGGCGAAGATGCGGATTTTTCATCGCTGAACTTTGCCCAGCGTTACAAGGCTGATCTCGGACATAACCTGGGTAACCTCGTCAATCGCCTACTCAACATGGTTGGACGCAACTATGCGGGCACCGTGCCCGCACCGGGAGCGGATGAGGAACTGGAACAGAACCTCCGCAAGTTGTGGGCGGAAACGGAGCGGAAGTTCTTCGGCCATTTTGCCGAAGTGCAGCTTAGTCATGCCTTGGAGGCGCTCTGGGTCTTTGTCAGCGCAATGAACGCCTACATCGAGGCCCGCGCTCCCTGGAAACTCGCCAAGTCAGTCGAGGCCGCCGATCGCGCCCGTCTCGATTCATGCTTAGCTCACGTGGCTGAGGGCCTTCGCTTGGTCGCCACTGTCTTGACTCCGGTCATGCCTACGACCTGCGCGCAACTCCTCGTCAACATTGGCCTCCCCCCGGCGGTTAGTTTCGACTCCGTACGGTCCTGGTCGACGCTCCCGACGGGCGCAAAGGTCGCCGAAAAGTGTATCTTATTCCCTCCCGTGGAGGAGCCGGAAGCCCCGGCCCAGACTTAATTACTCGTGGCCAGCCTCACTGCAGAAGACCTTTTGGTCGCCCTAAGCGCAGCAGAACAGGCTCGGCAAGGTGAAGGCTACATTTGCTGCACCTTCAGGGTGCCAGAACTCGATCCGCTTGCGGTCTTGGAGTCACTCGATGAGCCAGCGCCCCGCGGTTATTTCGAGAACCCCTCGCGCCGACGAGCGCACGCTGCCGCCAGCCCCATCGCCGAATGGCTGGGAGCTGGTCCGCAACGTTTCGCTCAGGCCGACCGCTGGTTGCGCGAACTGAATGCCTCCATGACATGCATCGGAGGGACTCCCCGCGTGATTGCGACCTTCCCCTTTTATCCTGGTGACAGTGCAGAAGCGCAGAAAGCCCGGCTGTTTCTACCCGCTTGGCAGGTAATCACCGAAGACGGCGTCACCACCGTGACCTTGGCCGACAAAGCCACGCCAGGTTGTGCGGCGCGTCTGGCTATTCGGGCCGAACAGTTCCGTCGCTTCACGTATCGCCCGTCCGCTTCGGCCTTGCGCGCTCCGGTGCCGACCGTGCTGAGTGAAGTCGGTGGCAGCTGGTTTCCGCAAGCCGTCCGGCGCGCTACTGAACTAATCAAGGAGGGCTCTTTCGAGAAAATCGTCCTCACTCGTGCCTTTGATTGGCGTCGGGCCGAGCCGTTCAATGCTTACGCCACCCTGCACCGCCTTCGTCGGGCAAATCCGCCTTGTCATGCCTACTTAGTCGACGAACCTGAAGGTGCTTTGGTTGGGGCTACCCCGGAAACACTCCTCTCGCTTTTCGATGGCGAAGTTCGTTCCGAGGCCGTCGCTGGTACGACCCGCCGTGGCGAGTCCGCTTCCGAGGACGCCAGTCTGGCCGAAGCCTTGCTCGCCAGTGATAAGGACCAGCGCGAGCACGGCGCGGTTACGGCCTCTATCTTGCGGCGTTTGCGGATGGTCGGGGTACTCGCCGCGACTTCGCGGGGCGCGGAGCTCCTCCGGCTCGGTAACGTCATGCACCTGCGCACGCCTATCGTCGGCATCATGCCGGCTGACCGTCGTTTCTTAGAGGTCGCGGGTGAACTCCACCCGACGCCCGCAGTCGGCGGTAAGCCGCGCGACTTGGCCCTTCCCTTCATCCCTGGTTTTGAACCCCATAATCGTGGACTTTACACGGGAGCTGTCGGCTGGGTAGGCGCTGACGGCCGCACTGGAAAACTCTTCGTCGCGCTGCGCTGTGCCCGCCTTAAAGCTAATGTCGCCAGGGCATTCGCGGGCGCTGGCATCGTCGAAGGGTCGGATCCTGCTTCTGAATCTGCGGAGACGGAGATGAAGCTGCGGACCATTTTGGAAGCGCTGACCTAAGTATGGTGGTCGTTGTCCAACGCGTTCAAAGCGCCGCGGTGACCGTTGCCGGTGAAACCGTGGGACAAATCGGCGCTGGCTACCTGCTCTTAGTCGGCATCAGCAAAGACGATACCGCGGTCGAGGTGCAGCGTCAGGTAGCGCAGGTCGCAAAGGTCCGGCTAATGGCAGACGCGGACGGCAAGATGGGCTTATCGATTAAAGATACGGATGGTCAGGTCCTAGCGGTTAGTCAGTTCACCCTGTTAGCTGACTTCGCGAAGGGCAATCGGCCCTCCTTCAATAACGCGGCCAAGCCCGATGTGGCTAAGCCTTTATTCGACCTCTTTGTCCAGCAGCTCAGCGCCGAATTAGGCCAGCCCATCCCCACGGGCGTGTTCGGGGCGGATATGCAGGTTTCCTTAGTCAACGATGGGCCCGTCACGGTAGTGCTTTACTAAATTGACCGTTTTCCTACCCCTGTAGACCTCGCCATGCTTTCTGTCCGCATTATCCCCTGCCTCGATGTCCATGGCGGCCGCGTGGTTAAAGGCGTCAAGTTCGAGGAGTTGCGCGATGCGGGCGACCCCGTGGCGGTGGCGGCGGCCTACGAAAAGCAAGGCGCCGATGAGCTAGTTTTTTTGGATATCACGGCCTCGAGTGACGAGCGGAAGACGATGGTTGATGTGGTCGAGCGAACGGCCGATCAGGTTTTTATGCCTTTGACGGTCGGCGGTGGCCTGCGATCGGTCGAGGATATCCGGACGATGCTCAACGCGGGGGCGGACAAGGTTTCCCTTAATACCTCCGCCGTCAAGGACCCCAACCTGGTCCTCGAAGCCGCCCGAAAGTTTGGTAGCCAGTGTATTGTGGTGGCAATCGACGCTAAGCAGGTGGCGCCGGGCAAATGGGAAGTCTTTACGCATGGGGGCCGTAACGCCACGGGCCTGGATGCCATCGCCTGGGCTCGCCAGGTGCATAGCCTTGGCGCCGGGGAAATTCTTCTCACCAGTATGGACCGTGATGGCACCGCTGCAGGTTACGACGTCCCGCTGAACCGCGCGGTCTCCGATGCCGTTGAGGTGCCTGTGATTGCCTCCGGCGGGGCCGGTAACCTTGAGCACCTCGCCCAAGTACTAAAAGATGGTCGGGCCAGTGCCGTCCTCGCGGCGAGTATCTTTCACTTTGGCACCTACACGGTGAAGCAGGCCAAAGAATACCTACGGTTGGCTGGCTTACCTGTTCGGCTCTAAGCGGTCTTAGGCTGGGCCTTCGGCATCACGAGGACCTTGTCGAGCCGATGGTTGTCCATGTCGATGACCTCAAAGATCATGCCCAACGCTTCGACCCGATCGCCCTCTTTGGGGATGCGTCCCAGGGACCGCATTAAGAATCCTGAAACCGTCGTGAAACTACCCGTGCCTTCGCTCGGGAATTTTCCGACAATTCCGGTTTGCTCACGGAAATCTTCTAACGTGACGACGGCATCCACCAGCCAGCTGCCGTCTTCGCGGCGGCGGACCGGCTTAGCTTGGGCCGAAGGGGTGCCTTCGTTTGGGAGCTCACCGACCACCGATTCCAGGACGTCATTTAAGGTGACGACACCGCGGACGCGGGCGAATTCATCGACAACTAGTGCCATATGAATCTTATCTTTACGGAACTTCTCCAGGAGTTGCGTCGCGGTGTTGTGCAGCGTGACGGTCGGGGCTTCCGTGAGGACGTCCTTGATGGAGGCGGCTCCGGCCAGTGAAAGATTGGCCCAGAGACGCTTAACGGAAACGACTCCCAGCGGTTTATCCGGCGAATCCTGAAAGACTGGAAACCAGGTATGGCCCGACGCTACGACCTTGCGCCAGTTGACTTCATCCGGGTCGGCGAGGTTGAGCCAGACGACGCGATTGCTCGGCGTCATGAGTTGTTCGGCCGTCGTGCCGTCCATTGCCAAGGCGCCATGCACCATGCGGTGCTCGGAGGCATGTAAGACACCGGAAGCCATGCCTTGGTCGACCATCATGCGCAGTTCATCTTCCGACATCGAGTCTTCCGGCGCCCGGCGGCGACCAAAGACACCGAGCACCAGATCGGCCGCAAAGCTCATGGTGCTCACCAACGGGGAAGCCAAAAAAGAGATGAACGTCATCGGACGTGACAACAGCACGGCGAGGCCTTCGGGGTCTGATAGTCCGAGGCGCTTCGGGACGATTTCGGCGAGGATAATGGTCAGCGAACCAATCACGAAAGAAACGCTTACGCGGGAAAGACCGTCCGCGTTCTCGTGGAGCCATGACCAAGTGCTGGCCTCGAGCAAGGGCTTGAGGTAGGCGGCGAGCGGGCCACCGCCAAAGGTCGCCGCGATGATGCTACCAAAGGTTAGGCCGACTTGGACGGTGGAGAGAAACTTGGAAGGGTTGGCGAGTAGCTCGAGGGCGGCCTTGGCACCCTTACTTCCGTTTTCGGCTAGTCGTTGCAGGCGTCGACGATTGGACGACACCAGTGCCATTTCCGAGAGTTCGAACAAGCCGATGGTTGCCCAGCAGGCTAAAATCACTATGAATTCCACCAAGCAGGGGTAAGGATTGTTATTAAAACAGTCAAATCCGCTTGTTCACACCCTGACTAACCCTAATTTCAACTGCTCTATGGCTACGCATTTTGACGCAATTGTCGTAGGTAGTGGCATTGGCGGGCTTAGTTTTGCGCTCAATTTGGCTAACCGCGGTCACTCCGTTGCAATCGTCACCAAGAAGACCAGCTCGGAATCCAACACGAATTGGGCCCAGGGCGGTATCGCCTGCGTGACCGATCAGGCGGATGACTTTCAGAGTCACGTCCAAGACACCCTCACGGCCGGCGATGGTTTGTGCGATTTGGAAGTGGTGCGTCATATCATTGAGGCCGGCCCGGCCCGCGTAGCCGAACTCATCGCTTGGGGCGTTGAATTTGAAAACGGTACCGACGGTCGCCCGGATCTCGGCCGTGAAGGCGGACACTCGAAGCGCCGAATTTTGCACGCCCGTGACATGACGGGTCGGGCCATCGAATCTGCCCTCCTTCGGGCCATTGCCCGTCAGCCCAAGGTGACGATGCTCGAGCATCATCTCGCGGTCGATTTACTGACTAACGCCAAACTCGGTGGCTGCCAGGTGGGTTCGGCCGACGATCGCGTCTATGGCTTGCACGTCCTGAACACCCAAGCGGGCCGAGTGGAGACGCTCGCGGCCTTCACGGTTATTCTGGCCACCGGCGGCATGGGACAAGTCTATCAGTTCACCACTAATCCCGACATCGCGACCGGTGATGGCATCGCGATGGCCTATCGTGCCGGGGCCGAAGTCCGTGACATGGAGATGGTCCAGTTTCACCCCACCGCCCTCAAGGCTCCGGACGGAAGTCGCGCGTTGATTTCGGAAGCCGTGCGCGGCGAAGGCGCCATCTTACGCGACCTTTCGGGCCGCGCCTTCATGAAGGATTTTCATCCGCTGGGGGACTTGGCCCCTCGTGATATCGTTGCCCGTGCAATTGACTCCGTGATGAAGCGTGATGGCTCGCCGCACGTCCTGCTCGACGCCACCCAGGTCGCCCCAGGGCACCTCCCCGAGCGCTTCCCGCATATCTACGAGACTTGTCGGAAAGCAGGTTTCGACCTCGCGACCCAGCCGATTCCGGTCGTGCCCGCCGCCCACTACCTTTGCGGAGGCGTCGCGACCGACCTGCAGGGACAAACGACGATCCGCGGCCTCTTCGCGGTTGGGGAGGTCGCCTGTACGGGCCTGCATGGGGCCAATCGGTTGGCCTCTAATTCTCTCCTCGAAGCCGTCGTGCTGGCCCATGACGGCGCTTTAGCGGCCGAAGCGGATATCCGGCAGGCCCATCGCCCTGCCCTGCCCCTGCCGGCCTGGGTGGACGGTTCCGCGGGCGACCCAGATGAGCGCGTGGTCTTGACGCATAACTGGGATGAGCTTCGTCGGACCATGTGGGATTATGTCGGCATCGTCCGCTCGACCAAGCGCCTACAACGAGCCCGCACGCGTATAGGCACGCTGGCGGATGAAGTCCGAGAGTATTATTGGAATTTTCGCGTGGAACCACGGTTACTAGAATTACGTAACTTGATTCAAGTCGCCGACCTCATCATCGACTGCGCCTTGCAGCGGCACGAAAGTCGCGGCCTACACTTCACTCTAGATTATCCGGGTAAGCTGCCAGCGGCCCGCCATACTTCTGTGCGTCGTCCGCAGAGCCGGCCATGAAGATTGTCATCGTCGGCGCAGGTGCGATCGGCGGTTGGTATGGCGGCCTCTTGGCGCTGGGCGGCCATGAAGTGCATGCGATCAGCCGGAGCGATTACCCAGTCCTCCAACGACGTGGTTTGGTGATGCGTGACCTCAACGGAGAGCGCGTTGTTCGCTTGGCCTCGGCTTCGCCGACTGGCGCTGGAGTCGGTCCGTGCGACCTGGTTATCGTGGCGGCGAAGGCCACCGCTAATGCCCTCTTGCCAGCGCTGATCCAGCCCTTGCTGGGTCCCCACACCCTCTTACTTACCTTGCAGAATGGTATGGGTAACGTTGAGGCCTTCCGTGCTATCGTGCCAGTGGAACGACTTGTCGCTGGCTTGTGCTTCGTGTGCATCAATCGGATTGAGCCGGGGGTCGTCTCCAATACGCATGCGGGCTATATCCGGATGGCGGCGGCGGAAGGCCCGATCAACCCATCGGTAACGCACTGCGTGGATTGGTTTAAGTCGGCGGGCGTGGATTGTCGCGCCGAGGATTCCTTGGAAGCGGTGCTCTGGAAGAAGCTGTGCTGGAATATCCCGTTCAACGGTTTGGCCATTGCAGGTGGGGGAATCACGACGGATCTAATTCTCGCCGACCCGGTGCACAAAGCACGCGCCCGTCGCCTGATGGAAGAAGTCCGCTTGGCGGCAGGCTTGCGTGGTCATATCGTCAGCGAGCAGCATCTGCAGGGGCAGATGGACGTTACCGAGCGCATGGGCGCCTATCGCCCCTCCAGTCTGATTGATTACCTGGAAGGTCGTGAGGTGGAAGTAAGCGGCCTTTGGGGCGAGCCGCTCCTTCGTGGGTTAGCCGCAGGCGCCAAGATGCCAGAACTCGCACTCCTGAAGCACGAGATCGAGGCTAAGTTAAAGGCGCGTTGATTACTTCTTCGCGGGTGCAGGCAGACCCTTTAAAATCGTAGTCACTTCTGCGGTGGCGCGGCCTACGTTCCAGAAATTGGCGGCGACCCCAGGGCCAGAGTTGCCGTCAAACAGACGACGGTTCGACTTATCGAAGAGCGCAAGGGAGAGGCTGACGTTGGGAATGTCCGAGCGGTTACCGGCGCTCTTTTGCGTTTGCCAGCTACTGCGCAGCACGGCGTCGGCTTCGCCCTCCGTCGCTACGACGGTATACCCTTGGGCCGACAGTGCCCGTACCCCGGCGTCATGGACGGCGTTGGCGAGAATATCCGTGTCGTGCAGGGAAGAGGCGGCCACGTCACGGACGTAGACCTTGGACACTTGGCCAGCGGCCACCGGGGTTGAAGTATTACAGCCGGAGGTGATTAAGGCGGAAATTCCGAGCAGGGTCAGCAGGGCTAGACGGGGTAGGTGCATAACTTGTTTATGACTTGGGTTGGCGATTAGACAAGCCGGGACATGATGGGGCTACGCTGGGGGGTCTCCCCCGAAGTAGCCTTCGAAGCATTTTTTGATGAATTCTCACCCTGTCACCCCCTCCACCCTTCACCGCTCGGCGAGCCTCCTCCTGTCATGGCTAGTATAAAGGCGGTGACGCTTGATTTAGCGGGGACGGTACTTTTTCCCCATCCTTCGGTGGGGGCGGTCTACTCCGCCTGTGCCCAGAAGCATGGCATCAAAGTCGATGCCCTTGAGTTGGAGGTAGCCTTTGCTTCGGCGTTACGTTCGGCCAATAAACAAGCTAAGGCGGAAGTCTTCTGGCGGGAAGTCGTGGAGCGAACATTTGGAGCGCACTTGCCTGGCTCCCAAGCAGACGCGGTTTTTAAGGAATGCTGGCAAGCCTTTGCCGACGCTAAGGCGTGGCGGGTCTGCATGGGCGTAGTCAGCGTCATCGGAGCCCTTAAGTTTCTTGGGATCAAGGTGGCGGTCTTGTCTAATGCTGATTCACGGATGCGGCGCGTACTGGAGCAGAAAGACCTCGCGCGACATTTTGACGGCATCTTCCTCTCCGAGGAAATGGGCTATGCCAAGCCAGACGCGAAGGCTTATGCGCATGCGGCCCGTAGCCTCGGCGTGGCGTTGACAGCCTTGGTGCATGTCGGGGATAGTCCGGTCGAGGACGGGGAAGGCCC
>CAITUF010000236.1 GCA_903895475.1 uncultured Opitutia bacterium
AGATTCATCGGCATAACCCATTTCCTTAACCAACGCCCGGAACCTAGCTTGCACTTTGTCCTGGAAAACCGCCAAGTCCTTCGGCCCCAGTTCCGGGGCGTCCGGCCGCACGTTCTTAGACTCATCTAAATTAAGGGATGCAGAGCTGCGCAGCTTCACCCTCACCTGACCTTTTGCGGGAGGTGCCTGCGTCGGCTTCGCCACTGGCGTAGCAATCTCAGCACGTCGACCAAGGTAGCGCAGCCCAAACAAGACGACGCCAAGAGTGAAGACCAAGCCCAGCAATAAACCGAGCCGGACGCGGGACGTCGGAGAGGGCTGGGGAGTCATGGGGAGAGCGTATGCTTGGGGCTACCTGTATAAAGCCGAAATGAGCGCGTTGACCCAAACCCGCCATCGACCTATGCCCTAGCTATGGACCTCGCCCCTCACGTTTACGTGCTGCTCTTCGGAGCGGGGCTCTTGGGCGGGTTCATCGACTCCATTGCTGGCGGCGGTGGCTTGATCACCGTACCTGCGCTGCTTTGGGCGGGGCTCCCTCCGCAGTTGGCGCTCGGGACGAACAAGGCCCAGAGTTCCTTTGGTACAGCGATCGCCGTGAGCCGCTATGCCCAAGCTGGACTCGTCCAATGGGCAGAGGTCCGGCTGGCCGCACTGCTTTCTTTTCTCGGCTCTATGGGCGGGGCCTACGTCCTCACGCTCATCGGCAACGATGCCCTGAAGAAAGCGATTCCTTGGATGCTCCTCGCGGTGGTCGTATATGTGATCGCCAGTCCACGGCTGGGCTCGACGACTACCCGCGCGCGGATGGATGCCGTTCTGTTCTCATGGATCTTCGGCCTGACGCTCGGGTTCTACGACGGGTTCTTCGGGCCAGGCACAGGCGCCTTCTGGATTCTGGTCTTGGTGACCCTGCTGGGCCAGGAACTCACGCGTGCCAACGCCTACACCAAGGTCGTTAACCTCGCTAGTAACCTCGGTTCACTCGTGGTCTTCGCTTGGCTTGGACACGTCGCCCCTTGGGTTGCCTTGGCCATGATCGGCGGCCAGCTCATCGGCGCGCGACTCGGGTCCGGGCTCGTACTCAAGCACGGTGCGGGGCTTATCCGCGGAGCTTTCCTTACGGTAGTCTTGGCGCTAATCGCCAAGCTGCTCTGGCCAGTTTAAGAGACTAGTCAGGCTTACTTCAGCGCCTTCTCGATCGCGGCTTGGAGCTCGGATGACTCAGGTGCAACGGACGAGTCGAAGCGGGCGAGCAGCTTGCCGTCTTTTCCAACGAGGAACTTATTGAAGTTCCAAGACACGGGACCAGGGTGGCCAGCTTCCTTGCCCGTGAACGCGACGAACAAGGGATGGGCGGCCTTGCCCTTCACACTGACTTTACTGGTCAGAGGGAAAGTGACTTGGAAACGGCTGGAGCAGAATTTCTTGATCTCCGCCTCGGTGCCGGGCTCTTGGCCACCAAAGTCATTACAAGGCACGCCGACGATAACGAGGCCCTTGGCCTTGTACTTGCGATAGAGAGCCTCGAGGCCTTCATATTGGGAGGTATAGCCGCATGCGCTGGCGACGTTAACGACTAAGACGACCTCGGCCTTGTAGGCGGCGAGGGTCATCTCTTTGCCATCAATATCCTTGAGTGGGATGGTGAGCAGATTGGAGGATTCGGCGGCGTGCATAGAGAGGGTTAAGAGCGTGGCCAAGAGGGCGAGGAAGCGCATATCCTGACCCTAATTGAAAACCCGCTGGAAGCAAGCGGACGGAGGACTAGCGGCCCGTCAAGACCTCGACCGCGATCTCGTCCCAGACGGCGTCCGCCTGTGCCGGCTTAACCGATGGCCGGCCGGCCTCCGCGAACCAATAGCGGGCATTACTGAGGTCACCCTCGACCAGGTGTAGGAGTGCATGGATCCAGGCGCCATGGGCATCATCCATATCCTGCGCGATAGTATGTGACTTCTCCCAATCCCCTTTCTTGAGGTACCAGAGAGCGAGGGCGGCCTCGCCCAAGCCAGCCGGCGGACGTGCGTCTTTCAGCGCGGACTGCTTCAGTTCGGCAGGCGTCATCTCCTGATCTCCTCGATAGCGAAGCCAGCGCAGGCCAACAGGAGCAGCACCGTCCCCAGAGAACCCATGATGACGCCGAACCATGCCCGGCCTGCGCCTTGGAGGTGCGGCTGACGCTTCAGGTCACGCAGGGCCATGATGCCACAAAAGAGTGCAAACGGCGCCGGCAAGCAGAGGACCGAGAATAACGCTAAGTACCCCGCAGCGATGGCCCAGCCCGAGCGGTTAAGCGGAAGGACCATGGAAAGAGCGTAATCCACCGGCGCGGGTGGCACGGGCGGCGGGACACCATGGGATGGCGGGAAGAGCGAGGCTAACGGCTGCCAGTTAGACATACCTTCCGCCCAGGCAAGGTCACTGGGCAGTAACTCGCCACGGTTCAGCTTCGCCAGCACATCTTCCTGCGGAAAGACACCGAGTTGCTCACCTGCACGGCTGACGTGGTAATGGGGCATACAGCATCCCAACCTGTCGAACCGGGGAAGTCAAAACCTCGTGGCAAGGCTTAGCGACGGCGCGCGACCCAAGCTAAGCTTAGCCAGCCGGCAATCAGCAGCGTGCCACCCAGCGGCGTGATGGCACCGAGCCAACGCGGTGCGCCCAAGGCCATCGCGTATAAGGTTGCGGCGAAGATTAACGCTCCCGCCGACCAGAGGCGAGCGGGCCAAGCCGAGGGCGCGGCGATTGCTCCGACAGCCAACGCGTGGGATAGCAAGTAGAACGTCGCGGTCTGCCACCAGCCAGCGGCTTCAGGAATGAGGGCTAGCTGCTCCTTTAGGCCATGGGCACCGAAGGCCCCGAGTGCGACCGCGGTCGCGCCCAGGAGCCCTGCAGTGACCAGGCGACCCGACATTAAGCCTTGGGCTCGGTATCAGCGCCCGACTTCTTCTGCGTGAAGACTAGGCCCTTCTCGCCCACCGAGACGATGACCGGCTCGTCCTTGTTATAGTCGTCGCGTAAGATGGATTCGGCCAACGGATCTTCGAGGAGGCGTTCGACCGCGCGGCGGAGCGGGCGGGCACCGTACTTTTCATCCCAGCCGTTATCGACGAGGTAGCCACGGGCGGCTTCGTTTACGACCAACTTCACACCGAGGTCGAGGAGGCGCTTGGCGACCTTAGCGACTTCGATGTCGACGATTTTGGTCATGTGCGTCTTCGCGAGCTGCTGGAAGATGATAATATCCGTGAGGCGATTAAGGAACTCTGGCTTAAAGGCGCGCTTGGTCTCATCCATAATGCGCTCCTTTAGCTTCTCGTAGTCGCGGGTGGAATCCACGCCGACATCAAAGCCCACGGAGTTATTACGCTGTAGTACATCCGCGCCGACGTTGGACGTCATGATGATAATCGTGTTACGGAAATCGACCACGCGGCCGAGCGAATCGGTCAGGCGACCGTCTTCCAAGGCCTGCAAGAGCAGCTGGATGACATCGGGGTGGGCCTTTTCGATTTCGTCGAAGAGCACCACGGAGTAGGGCTTCCGGCGGACCTGTTCAGTCAGCTGACCGCCTTCGTCATGGCCGACATAACCAGGCGGCGAACCGATCATACGGGAGACCGTGAACTTCTCCATGTACTCAGACATGTCGATTTGGATGATCGCTTCTTTCTCGCCGAACATACGCTCTGCGAGGGTGCGGGCCAAGAGCGTCTTACCGACGCCGGTCGGGCCGAGGAAGAGGAAAGAACCAATCGGACGACGCGGGTCCTTCAGGTCGGCGCGGGAGCGGCGCAACGCGCGGGCGATGACTTCGCAGGCTCGTTCCTGACCAATGACGCTGCCCTGCAGATCCGTCTCGAGATCGAGGAGCTTCTGGGTCTCCTTCTTCTCCATGCGGTTGAGCGGGACGCCCGTCCAATCAGCGACGATATGGAGCATCTCGTCTTCATCGACGATGATGCGCTTCTCGTCGCGCTTCTTGCGCCACTCTTCGAGCATCTTCTCGCGCTTGGCGCGGAGCTTCTTCTCCTGGTCGCGCAGATTGGCGGCTTCCTCGAACTTCTGGTGACGGGAAGCGTCTTCCTTCTGGAGCACGACCGCGTCAATGTCAGCCTGGGCCTTATCGAGCTCAGGCGGTAGGTTCAGCGAACGAATACGGGCGCGGGCGCCGGCTTCATCCATCACATCGATGGCCTTATCTGGGAGATGGCGGGCGGTGATATAACGGTGCGAGAGGCGAACGGCGGCCTCAATGGCAGCATCAGTGTATTCGCACTTGTGGTGGTCTTCGTACTTCGAACGAATTCCGCGCAGAATGAGGACCGCGTCGTCTGGCGACGGATCATCCACCTTCACGGACTGGAAGCGGCGCTCGAGGGCGGCGTCCTTCTCAATGTGCTTACGGTATTCGGACAAGGTCGTCGCACCGACGCACTGGATTTCGCCGCGGGACAACGCTGGCTTGAGGATATTGGAGGCATCCATCGCGCCTTCGGCCGCACCAGCCCCCACGATGGTGTGCATTTCGTCGATGAACAAGATGATGTTCTTGGCGCGCTTGATC
Organism: uncultured Opitutia bacterium; assembly: GCA_903895475.1. Lineage (GTDB taxonomy): Bacteria > Verrucomicrobiota > Verrucomicrobiia > Opitutales > UBA953 > UBA953. The sequence continues at coordinate 4,574 of CAITUF010000236.1, forward strand.
TCGTCCATGATCCCCTTGATGCGCTCTTCGAACTGGCCGCGGTACTTGGTGCCAGCGACCATGAGGGCGAGGTCTAGCGTCACGACCTTACGGTCGAGCAGGATTTCCGGAACAATGCCGGAAGCGATTTCTTGGGCCAAGCCTTCGACGATGGCGGTCTTACCGACGCCAGCTTCGCCGATGAGGACAGGGTTATTCTTCGTCCGGCGGCAGAGGATCTGCACCACCCGGCGGATTTCTTCCTTTCGACCGATGACCGGGTCGAGTTCGCCGGCCCGGGCCATCTCGGTGAGGTCGCGGCCAAAAGTCTTCAGCAACGAGAGACGCTCGCCTCGACCGGGGCGGCCCCCTTCTTCGCCGGAGCGACGCGGCGGCGGCGTATCTTCGCCATCGGACTTCTCCTCCGGCGGAGTGTCTTCCGACTTACTTTCACCCTCAACGGAAGCGTTGGGGTCGATGTCGGCGAGGATTTCTTTGCGGCAACGCTCGAGGTCGACGTCGAGTTGCTGGAGGACACGGGCAGCGACGCCCTCCCCTTCCTTCAGGAGCCCCAGCAAGATATGTTCGGTGCCAACGTAGGCATGACCGAGGCTACGGGCTTCCGTCACGGCATGAGCCATAACCTTCTGCACGCGAGGTGTGAGCGGAATGGTGTCAGGAGCCTTAGCTTCCTCCGGCCCTTGGCCGACCTGCTTCTCGACGGCAGAGCGGACACTCTTCAGGTCGAGGCCCATCCGGCCGAGGACATTGACGGCCACGCCTTCACCCAACTTGATCAGGCCGAGCAGGATGTGCTCCGTGCCAACGTAGTTGTGGTTGAATCGGCGCGCTTCGGCCCGGGCGAGCTCCACGACCTTACGGGCGCGGGGCGTGAAATTGTTGTTATTCTTGTCCTTGTCCATGGGATGGGTGGTGGGGTGGGCTTGAGAGCCTGTTAAGCAGTTACTATGCCCAAGCCATTCGGGGCATCAAGCGGGGACCCGTGATTGTAAATAACCTCGCCTTTTGCCTTTGCCAGCGGTCGGGCGGGCTGGTTTCTTCCACGCAACACTATGGGAATCAGCATGCAAGCAGCCGGACCTGCCCTCCAAGGGCTCGTCCAAGGCCTCCAAGGCCAGAAAGTGGCCGTATTAGGGCACATGCGCCCCGATGGCGACTGCATCGGCTCCCAGGTCGCTCTCTGCCGCATCCTCTTGGCGGCGGGGGTCGACAGCATCTGCGTCAACCGCGATCGAGTCCCGCCGAACATGGTATCTTACACCCAGGGGCTCACCTTCCTCACGGGTGACCAATATGTCCCAGATGGCCGGGTGGCTGTCGCGGTCGACTGTGCCGATGCGTCTCGCATTGGGCCCGACCTCTTGGACAAGTTCGGGGGCAAGCTTTGGGGTAACATTGATCACCACGCCTCAAACCCAGGCTATGCCCAGCACAACATCGTGGTAAAGACGGCTGCCGCAACTTGCCATGTGCTCGCCTACGGCGCGCTCCGCCAGAACCTAGGCTGCGACACCGCCACGGCCAAGGCCTTGCATCTCGGCATCGTGACCGACACCGGTCGATTTAGTTACGCCAGTGCGACCGCCGAAGTTTTCGCCTTAGCCGCCGAACTGATTGAACGCGGTGCGAATCCAGCGGAAACAAACTTCCTCGTTTTCGAGCATGAAAGCCGCGGCAAGCTCGAACTCACCAAGCGCTTCCTCAACTCAATTCAGTTTCACGAAGCCGGTAAAATCTGCTCCGGCGAACTCACCCAAGCTGACTACGCTGCGACAGGCACCACGAAAGAAGACAAAGAAGGCCTCGTGGAATTTCCCCGCTCGGTCGAGGGCGTCGAGATCGCCGTGCTAATGGAAGAAGGTCGGGACGGCGTTCGCGGCAGCCTACGTGGTCGCGACCCACGCCTTCGCCTCGATCTCCTTGCCGGCAAACTGAACGGCGGGGGCCATGTCCTGGCCGCCGGCTTCAATATGCTCGGCTGCACGCTGGCCAAGGATCGGGTGCGCATCCTCGGCATCGTGGCCGAACATTACCGCGAGCATACGGCCCAATGAGCGACGGCCTCCCTGAACCCGAAGGCGTCCTGCTGGTCGACAAGCCGCAAGGCATCACCTCGCACGATGTCGTCGATAAGGTCCGCTGGCTCTACCAGACACGCCGGGTCGGCCACGCTGGCACGCTCGATCCGATGGCGACGGGCCTACTCATCATCCTCGTGGGCAAGGCCACCAAGGCCTCGCAATATTTGATGTCGCAGGAAAAGGAATACCTCGGTGAAGCCACGCTCGGCGTGGTCACAGACTCGCAGGATGCCGACGGCGCAACGACCGAGACTAATCTAGTCCCAGAATTAACGCAGGTCCAGGTGGCGGCCGCGATGACCACGATGCTGGGCGACCAGCACCAGCTTCCGCCGATGCACTCGGCCAAAAAGATTGGTGGCAAGAAACTTTACGAGCTCGCCCGCAAGGGCATCGAAGTCGAACGCGAGCCACGCTTTATCCGCATCGAAGCCTTCGAACTGCTCGCATGGGAGAGCCCCCGACTCAACTTCCGCGTGCATTGCACCAAGGGTACGTATGTGCGCACCATCGCCTATGACCTCGGACGTAAGCTCGGTCCAGGAGCGCACCTCACCATGCTCCGCCGCACGCTCTCAGGCAACCTGCACGTCGATCGGTCGAAGACCCTCATGGAACTCGGCGCCATGACCCGCGAACAACTCGTTGCCTGCTTGATCCCCGTGCACGAGGCGGTGCCGAGTATCGCCTTGGGATGAGCCACGCCCCGAGCATCCACCTTGCACTGGGGGCCTTTGATGGGGTGCACCTCGGTCACCGCGCCGTCTTACATTCCGCCCGCGCCGCCGCCCGCCAAGCCCATGGCAGCGTCGGGGTGATGACCTTTGAACCGCATCCGAGCAAGGTCCTGCGGCCAGAATCGGCGGTCCCGCTCATCCTTAATCGCACGCAGAAAGACGAACGCCTGACCGAGGCTGGTGCCGAATTCATCCACCACCAGGAGTTCACCCTCCAGCATGCAGCGATGGAAGCCGCGGACTTCCCAGCTTGGCTGCAACATCACTTCAAAGGCCTTCGCTCAGTTCACGTCGGTGCAAACTTCCGTTACGGGCAAGGTCGGACCGGGGACGGTGAATCTCTCGTCCGTGATGCCGGCAAAGTCGGGCTCACCGTTCATCTCGTCGAACCAGTGACCCTTGACGGTGAAGCCGTGAGCAGCTCGCGTGTCCGTGCCGCCTTGCGCCACGGCGACCTCGCCTTGGCCAACCGCATGCTGCTCCGGCCCTATGAAGCCACGGGCACCATCATCGATGGCCGGCGCCTCGGTCGCACGATTGGCTTCCCTACCCTAAACCTACTGTGGAGCCCAGAGTTACGCCCAGCTTTCGGCGTCTACGCGGTCGAACTCGTGAATGCCGATGGCCTCGCTGAACCTGCCGTTGCTAATTGGGGACTTCGGCCGACGGTTGAAAGCGGCCCGGTGGAACCGCTCCTTGAAACGCATATCCTCCGAGCCTCCGGCCCGATTCCGACGACGGGCGCAGCCGTGCGTATCCGCTGGTTACATTTCCTCCGCCACGAACAGAAATTTACGAATCTTGCCGCCCTCCAGGCCCAGATTGCCAGCGATGCGCAAGCCGCGTCAGTCATTCACGGACTCGCCGGCAGGCGCTGAGCGACTGCGCGTCAGGAGGCGAACTTCTTGATGATGCCGCCGAAGGCCCCATTCGAGAAGAAGACGATGCAACGTGCCCCCTGCCCTTCGGCCGTGTGCAGTCGCAAGGCATCCAACAAGGCGTCATTGGAGGCGGGCGCAAACCCACGGCGACCCGAAGCAGAGATGGCTGCGGCCACGCCAGTGCTGTCAAAGCTTTCGCCGCCGAGCGTATCGGCGCGATGGGCCGGTGCGAGATAGACATCGTCCGCGAGCATGAGCGCATCGCGGAAGGCATCCTGCATGACCTTCCGGGCGGCGGTGTTGCTACGCGGCTCGAAACAAGCGACGAGCCGATGCAGCGGATAACGGGCCCGTAAAGATTCCAAGGTGAGTTTCAGGGCCGTCGGGTGATGCCCGAAATCCTCGATGACCACGCGATCGGCCCGGTCAACGAGGACCTGCTGACGGCGCATGACCCCTTGGAACTTTGCCAAGCCTTCGAGCTTAAGTTTGGTCGGGTCTTGGCGATCGAGCAAGAGGCCGGCCGAAACCGCGGCCATGGCGGCGTTTCGGGCGTTAAACAAGCCAGGCAAAGCCCACTGCACGCGCCCCCATTCCCTGCCCTTCCAAAGAAGCGTGAAGGAAGAGCCGGTGGAGGTCTCTTTGAAATCGGCGATGACCGCATCGTTGTCGGCACCAGTGCCGACGCGAATCACCGGAGCCCACGTCACGTTCTTGACGAGCCCAAGGACGTTGGCGTCATCGCCATTGGCAACGATGGCGCCGTCGCGCGGGACAATGCGGATGACATGCGAGAAGGTGCGCAGGACATCGTCGAGGTCGCGGAAGATATCGGCGTGGTCGAACTCGCAGTTATTAATGGAAAGGACATGCGGCAGGTACTGGATAAACTTACTCCGCTTATCGAAAAAAGCCGTGTCGTATTCATCGCCCTCGATGACAAACGGGCCGCCGGACTTACCGGGGTGCGAACTGTCGGGGAGGTCACGCGGCACCCCACCAACGAGCCAACCAGGGTTTGCACCATTGGCCTGCAACAGAACCGCCGCCATGCAGGTGGTCGTCGTCTTCCCGTGCGTACCGGCAACAACGATGTTACGCCGCTCGTTTAAAAGGCGCGTGCGCAGGAGTTCGGGCAACGAGACGTAAGGCTGCGTGCGGGCTTCCAGCAACCACTCGACTTCGGGGTGACCGCGGGACGCCACGTTGCCGACCACGACGAGGTCGGGCTTCAGTTGGGCCAAGCGTTCCGCGGACCAACCTTCCAAAATCTCGATGCCGGCGGCCCGAAGGTGATCGGACATCGGCGGATAGACGCCCGTGTCGGCACCCAGCACTTCGTGACCCAGCGAACGCATCAACAAAGCGGCGTTGCCCATCGCCGTGCCGCAGATGCCCATGAAATAAATCCGCATACGGGCATAAAAGCCCGACTGCCCCCAAGGGCGAGCCGAGAACGGCTCTGTCCCTGCCAAAAGGAGGACCCCGGTCACCTTACGGCGACTGGGGTCCTTGACCATCTTTACTGTACCTTCTGGGCTATCGGCCGATGTTCACTGGCTTATCCTGTTTCTGACTGCCGGTTCCATCTGACTGTCGGCTGATGCTGACTATCCGACTGACTGGACCGTCCTAAACCGACCTCACCACTGACTTATCTGGCACTAGCCGGTACCGTCCTTACGCCGCCCGTCCCAGGTCGCCGAGGTCCGTTGGCTTTGGGTGATTCCGCTTCTCTTTCTCTAGACGATGGCGGCGGCGAAGTTGGCGATCGACCTTATCGATCAAAATATCGATGGATTTGTACAAATCCTCAGATTCCTCACGGACCACGATATCCGGGCCTGGTAACTCCAGTCGAATTTGGGCAGCAAACTCACGGCTGTGGTCTCGGCTGCGGTTGTAAACGAGCTCGACGTGCACGCGGATGATCCGCGGGTTGTGGCGCATCAGTCTTTCGACTTTGGCGCACACCGTATCCTTCAGGGCGTCGGTGAGGTCCATATGGACCCCAGTCACGACTACCGGAGCGTTACTCATGTGTGTTGTGTTTTTGGGTTGAGCGTGAGAACCTGCGTCCATGTCAAAGAACGATACCATCGATGATTTTCTCAGAAGTTTTTCCTGTGTGATCATAACGGGCGCTTCCTCCGGCATTGGTCGCGCGATTCTCTCGCGCATCTACAATTCTGGGACCACGGCAGCCGTGTTCAACCTTTCCCGCACCCCACCTGAGGGGGTACCCAATACCTGTAAGTTGACTCACCTTACCTGCGACCTCGCTCAACCCACTCAAGTGGAGGAAGTTGTCCGTGAATTACGGAAACTAGTGCCCAGTGAAGGTAGAATACTGCTCGTTAATAATAGCGGCTTCGGCGCCTATGGGGAGTTCCCCGCACCGGGACTCGACCACACCTTAAAGATGGTCGACGTCAACGTACGCGCCCCGGTGCAACTCACCGGGCTGCTGTGGGATGAACTCAAACGGCGCGGCGGTCAGGTCGCCACCGTCGCTTCGCTCGCGGGCTATCAACCGACGCCCTTGATGACGACGTATGCGGCGACGAAGGCCTTCATGCTACACTGGAGCATCGCCCTCGACGCGGAGGCGCAGCCCTACGGCGTGCGTTGCGTCGCAATCTGCCCAGGGCCAGTCTCGACGAACTTCTCCAAGGCAGCGGGTTTCTCTGGCCCCACTGGCCTTGGCGGCCAAACCGCGGAGGACTGCGTGGCTGAGTCACTCTACGCGATGGCTAAGTCGCGTCCGCAAATTATCCCCGGCTGGAAGAACCGCCTCTTGGGCATGTTCAGTGCGCGCTTGCCGAAGCCCTGGGCAGCGGCCATCGGCCTGCGGGTTATCCGGCGACTCCGGCTCGATCGCTTTGTGCAGCGCTGATTAACCCTCAGCCGACGCCAGCAACTCGCGGGCGTGCGATAAGGCTACCTTACTCGCACGATCACCCAACATTCGGGCCAATTCCGATTCCCGATCTTTTCGCTTAGTGTGGACGGGGGCGATGGCTACGGTCGTCGAGCGCTCGTCCTGCGTTTTGGTGACGACCAAATGCGCATGCCCCAATGCGGCGACCTGCGGTAGGTGGGTGACGCAGAAGACCTGGTGAGCGGCACCGAGGGCGGCGAGCTCGCGGCCGACTTGCGCGCCAATTTCCCCACCGACGTTGGCATCGACCTCATCAAACACCAGCACCGGCGTCTGGTCGACTGCGGCGAGCACCGTCTTGAGCGCCAACATCACGCGGGCGGCTTCACCACTGGAGGCGATTTGATCGAGCGGCAGTAAGTCTTGCCCCGCATTCGGACAAAAGAGGAAACGGACCGCATCCGCGCCCTGCGGACCTAACTCCGCGGCGGCGACTGCGATACGCAGGTCGGCCTTCTTGAAGCCCAGGGCACCCAGCATCTTACGGACGGCACCCGCCAACTTATCGGCGGCCTTCGCGCGCGCCGCATGCAAGGCGTCGGCCTGCTTGCGCAGTTCCTTCTCCACTTGCGCAGCCTCAGCGCGGAGTTTAGCCACGCGGGCCTCGACATCTCCTTGGGATAAAAGTCGCTGGGCGATGCCCTCCCGCTTGGCTCTAACGTTGACCGCCCCTGGGCCGTACTTACGGCGGAACTCCAACCACAGGTTCATCTTCGCCTCCAGCTCGCCGACCGACTCATCGTCTTCGGTGAGACCGCGGGCGAGGCGCACGTAATCGGCGCGGATATCTTCAGCCTCCGCGGCGAGCGCATTGAGACGATCGCGCAATGCTATAGACTCGTCGTCGATGCGGGAGACGTCATCGGAGGCCTTGAGCAACTTAGGCAGTACCTCCCCGAGGCCATCGGCGCCTAAGCCCGCATCGAGTTGTCCCAGTAAGGCGCCCAGCTCCTGGGCGCGCGAAGCCCGGGCATGGTCGCGGTCCAGTTTAGCTACCGCGTCGTCGGATAAATCCAGTGAATTAAGCTTTTCCAACTGTGAACGCAGAAACGCCTCCTCGTCTTCGGAAAGTTTTTCTGCACCGGCGGCCTCGTCGGCCTCGCGCAGTAGGCTCAAGCGCTGGCGCCAGCCAGCACGATAGGTGGC
>CAITUF010000237.1 GCA_903895475.1 uncultured Opitutia bacterium
ACGGTGAAATCCGCGGTGGGTCCTTTGAACGTACGGTCACCAAGAATCAGTTCCTCGCGACCGAGAAGCAGTATCAAAACTTTGACCTGCGCCTGAAGTTACGCCTCACGGGCACGGGTTTTGTGAATAGCGGTATTCAGATCCGTAGCCTACGCGTTCCGAATAATACGGAGATGAGCGGTTATCAGATCGACTATGGCCCCGGCTGGTATGGCAAGATTTACGACGAAAGCCGCCGCAATAAAGTCATCGCTGATTCGGTGGACCCCAAGGCCGTGCTCGCTGCCGTCAAGGAAGGCGAATGGAACGAATACCGCATCTTGGCGGAAGGCCGTCGCATTCGCAGCTGGATTAATGGCGTGCCAGCACTCGATTACACCGAGGCTGACCTAAAAATCGCCACCGATGGTAGAATCGGTATCCAGATTCACTCCGGCGGTAAGGCCGAGGTGCAGGTGAAGGATATCGTCATCGAGGAATTACCCGCGACGCCGGCCGACATGACTTGGGATAAGCTAAAGTCCGCGCCGCCAGCTAAGGCCACGGAAGCCCCGAAGAAGAAGGATACTGGCTATAATAATGTGCAGGGCCTGCGCCGTTCGGCGGAGGACCAGCAGAAACTCTTCCGTCTGCCCGAGGGTTTCGAGATTGAGCTCTTCGCTAAGGAAGGGCCGGAGATGGGAAAGTTCATCATGCTCATCTTCGACCAACAGGGACGGGCTTGGTCTAGCACCGCCTTGGAGTACCCGGTGGATGCGAATGAGAACCCCGCCGCCGCCGAAGCGCTTTATAAATCCAAAGCCCGTGATAAGGTCGTCGTCTTCGATCGCCCGTTCGCCGGGGGCGTCCAGCAGCCGCGGGTTTTTGCCGATGGCCTCGCCATTCCCGAAGGTGTGCTGCCTTATCAAAACGGTGCGATCATCCAGCACGGCCACGATGTGGTCTTCTTGCGTGATACGGATGGCGACGGAAAGGCCGACAAGCGCGAAGTCCTCCTGACGGGTTTCGGCGTCCAAGATTCCCACTTATTCCCGCACCAATTCACGCGCGCCCCGGGCGGCTGGTTCTGGTTGGCGCAAGGTGCCTTCAACTCCGGCAAGGTCACCACGACCAAGGGCGAGGTCGTCGACTTCCCGTCGACGCGCATGGCCCGTTTCCGTCCCGATGGTAGTTTCTTCGAGCCGACCAGTACAGGCCCCTGCAATATTTGGGGTCTCGTGCTGAACGGGCAGGGCGAGGCGTTCATCCAGGAGGCCAATGACTACGGCTATCCAGTTATGCCTTTCCATGAGTATGCTTGGTACCCTGGTTGCGCTGACCGCTTGGCGAAGTCCTACCAGCCTCCGTTCCCAGTCCAGGCTCCGCAGTTTAAGATGGGGGGGACGGGCTTGAGCGGCCTAGCGCTGAGCGATCATGGCGTTTGGCCCAAGGGCTATGCCGATGTCATGTATGTCGCCAACCCTATCACCTCGAAGGTGAACGCCATCCGGATGGATCGCGATGGTGCCGGCTACACGTTGGAGAAGCTGGCCGACTTCGTGACGTGCGAAGACCCGTTCTTCCGACCCATCGCCATGACGATGGGGCCGGATGGATGCCTCTACGTCATCGACTGGTATAACAAGATTATCAGTCACAACGAAGTCGCCCGTAACCATCCCGACCGCGATAAGCAGTCGGGTCGTATCTGGCGCATTAAGCCCAAAGGCTTCGTCCCGCCGGCGGTACCCGACTACTCTAAACTTTCCTCAGCGGAGCTCATCACCCGCCTCGGTGGTAACGTCGTCGGCGACGCGCACCTGTCGTGGCAGACCTTGGCTGACCGTGCGCCCGAAGTTGCGACGACCAAGGCCCTGCGCGAAGTGGCGGCGGAGGAAGCTGCCCCAGCGGCCCGACGGATTCAGGCGCTCTGGGTGCTGGGCTGGCAGAAGCAGTATCCCGTGGACCTCGTTTCCGGCCTCCTGAAGTCCCCAAATCGCAACGTACGCCGCGAAGCGGTGAGTGTCTTGCGTTACGCCGCTTCCCTCGATGCGGCGCAAATCACCCTCCTCGCTGGTCTACGCACCGACGTGGATGCCGAGGTGCGCCAAGCGGCCATCAAGACTCTGGGCGAGACCATTCAAGCCGAGGGTGCGCTATCGGCGCTTTTGTCCTTCGCACAACCATCCTTGGCGGAGCCAGTCGCGCCGGATCGCAATCGCAAGCCGATCAAGGTGGGCGAAGCTTATTACCGAGAGTTCGAGCGCTTCCTCGTACGGATGTACCTCGAGCGTCAGCCCGCCGCGGTGGCGGGCTTCCTGCAGCGACCCCAGAGCGGCCTGACGGCCGAGCAACGTCTGTTCGCCACCTTAGCGTTGGAGCCGAAAGCGGGCGCAACGGTCCTCGCGGCCATCCTGCCTTCGCTGGAGCGCGCGCCTACGAGCGAAGAGCTGCTGAGTCTGGCCCAGTCCGCCGAAGTCCCGGCCTGTGCCGACGCCCTCCGCGCCTTGCTCCGCAAGCCATCCGTGCGGGCCGAGGTTGCCGAAGGCCTCCTAGCGGCGCGCACCAAGCTCGACCCCGCGAAGGTCGGCCCGTTGCTGACGGAAGCCGCCAAGGAACTGTTGTCGGGAGATGTTAAATCGCAGAGCCTCGGCATTGCGCTCATCGGTGGATTCCAGTTGGCCGCGCTTGAGGCCGACCTCGTTAAGTTCACGCCGCAGGCCAAGGACGTTGCCGTCCTCAGCACCGCCCTCCAAGCGCTACGCGACTTGCGGAGTGCGGAGGTTGACCTCTTCGTGGGCTTGACCACGCATGCCGACGCCACGGTGGTGGACCGCGCCCTCGCTGCCTTGACGGCTTCGCGCGCGCCGCAGGCCCCGGCGGCAGCCCTTTCGCTGCTGCCTAAACTGGATGTGCTGCGCCGTCGCGCCGTCTTGGGCGGTCTGAGTTCCTCGAAGGAGGGTGCGCGCGCCATCGCGACGGCTTTACAGGCCAAGACGTTGGCCAAGGAAGAGATCGATGGGCCCATCGCTGAAAAGCTGGCACTCACCTTAGGCGAAAGCCCGGAATTGAAGTCGCTGATGGCCGAGCTGGGCGCGGTCTTCCGTCCGGTGCTCGCGTTGGATGGCAGTGACGAAGCCGTCGCTGAGACCAAGCTCGACCTCAAGGGCCCGTTCACCCTGGAGTTCTGGGTACGTCTCGCCCCGGGTATTGATAATAACGACGGCGTCTTGGGTGCCCCGGGGCAGTTGGATATCAACTTCGCGGGTTCGCTGCTGCGCCTGTATGCTTTCGCTCCCTTGAACGACGTTGTCATCGCGAAGAAGCCGATCACGCCTGAACTCTGGACGCACTACGCGATCACGCGCGACGCCCAGGGCGAAATCCGCCTCTACGGTAATGGCGAGCTGGAGTCCGTCGGCCGGGTGCCGCTCACCAAGGATTTCTTGGGCTGCAATGTGGCATGGACGGTGCCGAAGCTAGGCACGAAAGGAGCCCTCGCTGAATACCGCGTCTGGAATGTGGCCCGTTCCGCTAAAGAAATCCGTGATAACTTCACGCGGACCTTCGCGGGGGAGGAGCGTCCAGCCGCGCTCGCCTTCTTTAATGCGGGCGGCGATGCCTCGTGGGGTAAACTGCACAAGGGTGCCAAAGTAGTCCGTACGACGGATGTGCCGCCGCTCCTGACGAAGGCTCAGTTCGAAGTGCTCGCGCGTAAGCAGGAGCATTACATGGAACTGGGCCGCAAGGGCGGGAATGCTGCCAAGGGCAAGGCCCTCGCGGCGATGTGCCAGACCTGCCACGTCATCAACGGGCAGGGCGGCCAGATTGGTCCGAACCTCAGCGGGGCTGGCGCCATGGGACTCGAGGGTGTCGTCCGCAATATCATGGACCCGAACGCTGCGATGGAGGCGGCCTACCGCGTCTTCCGGCTCGAACTCATCAGTGGTGAAGTCCTCGAGGGCTTCTATGTCACCGAGGACGCCAAGGCCTACGTGCTCCGGCAGCCGGGCGGTGAAGAAATTCGAACGCCCAAATCCAATGTCCGCTCGGTGCGCTACCTGCGACGATCGCTCATGCCCGAAGGGTTATTAGATGCTTTGGGGGACGAGCAGGTTTCCGACCTACTGGCCTACCTGATGACCTTGAAATAAGCCCGCCGAGCGCGCCGCCGCCTTCTTCGCTTGCCGAGGGGGCGGAGGGGCTTACGGCTTGAGGCATGTCCGTTTGGTTCAATCCTGCCCGAGAACTTGATGCCCTGCTGCGGAAGGTCGCTCCGACCGTCGCTGGCCTCGACGCCACCTTCCAGCCGGAGCTACGTCCGTCCGACCCACGTCATGCGGACTTCCAGTGCAACGGCGCCATCGCCGCCGCCAAGAAAGCCAAAGCTAACCCGCGCGCTCTGGCGACCGCCTTGGTGGACGCGGTTAAGGCGACGGGCGAGCTCGACGAAACCTTGATTCAAGTCGAGGTGGCAGGTCCGGGCTTCATTAACTTCAAGCTGACGCCCAAGGCCCTCGGGTCCTGGTTGCGTGAGTATCGCGACGAATCGAAGTGGCGCGCTGGTGCGGCCCGCATCATGGGTGGCCGGAAGGTCGTCATTGACTACCCCTCGCCGAACACCGCTAAGCAGATGCACGTTGGCCACCTCCGTCCGATTGTCATCGGCGAAGCCGTCGCTCGTCTGGTCGAGATCTGCTGAGCCGAGCTCGACCGCGATAACCATATCTGCGACTGGGGCACGAACTTTGGTATTCTGATTCTCGCCATTAAGCGTGCGGGCTTCGAACTCGACGCCAAGAGCCCGACTGCTTTGGAGGACCTGGAGCGTCTCTACAAGGAAGGGAGCGTCCTAACCAAGGCCGATCCCGCGCAACTTGACGCGGCCCGCGCCGAGCTCGCTCGCCTGCAGCAGGGCGATGCCGCCAGCATGGCGCTGTGGACAGCGATTGTGGCGGTCTCGAACGCGGCCTGTCAGCGTATCTACGATCAATTTGGCCTGAAGACCGACGTCATTCTCGGCGAGTCCTTCTACCGCGATAAGGTTGATCAAGTCTACGCGGAGCTCCAGTCGGCTGGCCTTGCGGAGGAGAGTGAAGGTGCCCTCGTCATGTGGTGCGACGAGGAGTCCCGCTTCTCCCGCCACGCCGAGACGAAGATGCCCTTCATCGTCCGGAAGAAGGACGGCTCTTCGAACTACGCCTCGACCGACCTCGCGACGTTACTATACCGCACTGAACATTTTAAGGCTGACGAGATTATCTACGTGACGGACGGTCGCCAGCAGGACCACTTCCAGCAACTTTTCCTCAATGGGGCGAAGTGGTTTAATGCAACGAATCGTAAGCTCCCGCGCCTCCGGCATGTCTGGTTCGGCACGATCCTCGGCGAGGACGGTAAGGCCATTAAGACGAAGTCTGGCGACCCAGTCCGTCTCCAAGCGCTGATTGATGAAGCCACGGAGCGAGCGTTTGTCGCTGTAACGGAGAAGAACCCTGACCTGCCCGAGGCCGAGCGTCGGGCGATCGCCAAGTCCATCGGGGTCGCCGCACTGCGCTACGTTGACCTCTCCTCG
>CAITUF010000238.1 GCA_903895475.1 uncultured Opitutia bacterium
CCCTTGAACATCAGGAGGTTGCCCGTCATGTGACCGAGGACGAAGCCGGCGAGAACGAGGCCCGAAAGGGCCATGACGAACTTCTTCCCGATTGAGGAGGGACGACAGCAGGAGCAACAGGAACTTGCAGACATAAAGGGGAAGTTGGGACGGACAGGGTGCCAAAGGCAGAAACCATCAAATAGGTGCGGCGACCCCTGCCCACCACGGACGGGGGTTTGGGGGGAGGTATAAGGCAGGGGCGAGGGAGCCGTGAAAATCGCTCATAAGCCCCCCAGCCGTAAGGGTGAAGAGCTGGAAAAACCGCTTGCCTCTCTTTTGCGTCCCAATGACATACGAAAGTCCAGACCGGCCTACCGTCACGCGGACCAGCCGGTCTTATCTTTTTTGCCGAATTTACCCCCTGCCCGACCTATTTTTTCATGAAGTATATTTTCGTCACCGGAGGGGTTATCTCCTCCCTCGGCAAAGGCCTCACCGCTGCCGCGCTCGGCGCCCTCCTGGAATGCCGGGGACTGAAGGTCCGTATCCAGAAATTCGACCCCTACCTCAACGTCGATCCAGGTACCATGAGCCCTTACCAGCACGGCGAGGTCTACGTGCTCAACGATGGCGCCGAAACCGACCTCGATCTCGGCCACTACGAACGCTTTACCTCGGGCGTCCTCTCGCGCCTCAACAGCCTGAGCTCCGGCCAAGTCTACGAAACTGTTATCCAAAAAGAACGGCGCGGTGACTACCTCGGTAAGACCGTGCAGGTGATCCCACACATCACGAACGAAATCAAAGACCGCATCCTCAAAGGGGGCGATGGCGTCGACGTTCTCATCACTGAAATCGGCGGCACCACCGGCGACATCGAAGGCCTGCCCTTCCTCGAAGCCCTCCGCCAATTCCAACACGACGCCGGCCGCGAGAACGTTGTCTTCCTGCATTGCACGCTCGTGCCCTTCATTAAAGCCGCCGGCGAACTGAAGACCAAGCCCTCGCAGCAATCCGTCGCCAAACTGCGTGAAATCGGTATCCAACCCGACCTACTGGTCTGCCGAACCGACCGCCCAATTGGCGAAGAAAACCGGCAGAAACTCTCGCTTTACTGCAACGTCGGCCTCGAGTCCGTGTTCGAATGCCGCGACGTCGAGCACTCCATCTACGAGCTCCCGATGCAGCTCGCCGAACAACGGATCGACGATGTGGTCGTCAAGCGCCTCGGCTTGCAGTGTGGCCCCATCGACATCGCGCCGTGGCGCGAAATCGTCCGCCGTCTCCTCGAGCCGAAGCACCATGTGCGCGTCGGCGTGGTCGGTAAATACATCGAACTCCAGGATGCTTATAAGTCGGTCTACGAATCCATCGTGCACGGCGGGATTGCGAACGAAGCGGCCGTCGAAATCGTGCGCATCGACGCCGAAGACCTCGAGACGAAGGGTACCGCGCAACTCGAAGGCCTTGACGGCATTTTAGTCCCCGGTGGGTTTGGTAACCGCGGCATCGAAGGTAAAATCATCGCCGCCCAGTTCGCCCGCGAACGGAAAATTCCTTTCTACGGACTTTGCCTCGGCATGCAGATCACTGTCATTGAATTTGCCCGACACGTCCTCGGCCTCAAGGATGCGCACTCGACCGAATTTAACCCGCAGACGCCGAACCCGGTCATCCATCTCATGGAGTCGCAAAAGAGCGTCGTAACTAAGGGCGGCACGATGCGCCTCGGCCAATACGACTGCGCCCTAACCCCGGGTAGCCATTCCCGCGCCGCCTACGGCCAGGACCTCATCCAGGAACGCCACCGCCACCGCTTCGAGTATAATGACGCATATCGCTCAAAACTGGAGGCGGCTGGCTTAATTGTTGGCGGCACCAACCCCCAGAGCGGCTTGGTGGAGATTGTCGAGGTCAAGGACCACCCCTTTATGGTCGGAGTTCAGTACCATCCAGAGTTCCAGTCCAAGCCGAACCGCCCGCACCCTCTTTTTGCCGCTTTTATTAAGGCGGCGGTTGTTAAGTCCCAAAGCTCTTGCTAAGTAAGTAGACGAAGCAGGGTCCACTGGACGCTGTCAGGTCAGTTGTGAGCGGAGAACCGCTGCGCGCGGTTTTTGCGCTACCCCCCTTTATCCCCACCCCTATGTCTAACACCATCAACGCCGCCGGCACTTGGGTGCCGCGACTCCGTGAACAGGTCGCTCGCGTCGTCGTCGGCCAGCAATACCTCGTCGACCGCCTGCTCATCGGCCTCCTCGGTAATGGCCACGTCCTCCTCGAAGGCGTCCCCGGCCTCGCCAAGACGCTCTCGGTCCGCACGCTCGCCCAAACGGTCCA